>JAABSQ010000406.1 GCA_011390315.1 Desulfobacteraceae bacterium | reverse complement strand
CCTACCATGTCAAGCGCTTTTTTTCGGTCTTTCCAGTCTTTCGATCTGCGTAGAATTCGATTCGCACTGAAAAGGACCGGCCCGGTCGGAGATGCTCCCCGAACGGGCCGTTGTTTCTATCGATGATCGGATGGAATGTCAAGAAAAAAGGGGAAAGTTCATTCGGAGAAATATTCCGCTTTATAGGTCTTGACCACCACATCCCGCTTTTTCCAGCAATCCGCGCCCATCCCTCCTTTTCGGCAGAGATGTCCCAGAAATGCTTCCGTATCCGGAAGCTGATCCCAGACCTGAGGCAGAAAAGTCGACTGATGCCATCCCCGGGAAAGAATGACCCCGTGGACCCCGGGCTTCAGCTTTGATTTTAAATCCGCCCCGTCTTCATATTCAAGAACCTCGGGTACGGTCAAGACGCTGATCTCAAGATCGATTTCCGGCAGTTCCGCTTCGGTCAGGGCCGGAAAACGCGGGTCCCGGAAGGCGGCATTCAGGGCGTTTTCCTCGACCGCCCTGATCAGGGGTTTGACCGGTTCTATGGTTCCGATGCAGCCGCGAAGCATCCCCCGTTTGTGAAGGGTGACAAAGCACCCCCTGTTCTCCTCAAGCACCGGCGAGGTTGATTCGGGGCGCTCGATCGATTCTTCTTTTTTCAGTTGGCGAGTGATGGCCGAACGGGCCAGCTTCAACAATCCTTTCTTTTCCGTATCCGTTAAGGATGACATACAAATCCTCTCTACGCCTTATTTGGACAGAAAAGCCCACCAGATAAAATAGATGAACGCAACGGTTCCGATGATGGTCATGGAATATCCCATCCAGTCAAAAGGCTTTTCCGCGATGCCGTGTTTATTGGGCTTACCGACCTTGCGTTTACAAGAGAAACATTTCTGTTCGTCCACACCCAAAGTGACGGAACAATACGGACATTTTTTGGTACGTTCGTCCCAGGCCATAATCATGCCTCCCTCTTGTGAATCTTTAATACTTCCTGTTTAAAAAATAAAACAGAAGCGCCAAAAAGAAACATGCAGGTCCGCTAATTTAAAAATGCGTCTTCAACCAGTATTTCAATTTCACTCTGATCTTTTACCTGGGCCAGCCAGTTGTTGAAGGTTTTGAACTGTTTTTGTTGAAGCAGGCGCTGTTTGACCTGCTTTTTTTCTCTTTCAAAGGCTTCTTCGTCCGGAAGTTTTTTATCCTCGAACCGGATCACGTAATATCCCTTACGGCCTTTGATCGGGCTTCGGGGCAGCGGATTGGTATTGGATAATTCAAATGCCGCCTGAGCGATTTCACGTTCCTGGCCGATATCGGGGATCGATCCGTTCCGCTCAAAAAAGCCGGTGGTCTGAGGGTCCAGTCCGAGGTTTGAGACGGCACTGCTCCAGGATTCTTCTCCATTCACCTCGGTAAGGAACTCGGCCGCCTTTTCCCGGGCTTTTTCCTCCTGCCGCTGTCTGAGCAGGTCGGCCCGGACTTTCTCTTTGACATCTTCCAACGGCGCCGCCGAGGGTTCTATTTTCTCAGTGGTCTGGATCACGAAATAGCTGTCCCCGAATTCCGTTGTCGGGCTGATCTGAAGCGGTTCCAGATCGAGGGCCGTTTGGGCGAATGCCGGCGGATTGGGTACCCCTTCCGGACCGGCGGCTGTAAAAATGTCGGTTTCGGTCACTTCCACTCCAAGGGGTTGCGCCACTTCCTTCAAATCGTCCCCTTCGTATACGGAATCGTAAAAAGTTTCGGCCTGATCATAGGCCATGGATTTGGCCTTTTCCTGTGCCAGCTTTTTTCGAATCTCCTCGGCGGCTTCTTCAAGACTCTGTTCCGAGGCTTCGTTGACCTTTTCCACCTTTATAATATGCCACCCGAACTGGGTCTTCACCGGCTCGCTGATTTCGCCGGCTTCCATGGAGAAGGCCTTGTCGGCAAAGGGTTTGACCATCCGGTCTTTGGTAAAGGCGCCGAGATCTCCGCCTCTGTCTTTCGAGGGACCTTCGGAATACTCCTTGGCCAGTTCCCCGAAATCGGCGCCCTCGGCTCTGGCCATTTCCAGCACCTCTTCGGCCTTTTTCTTTTTTTCTTCGATTTCTTCCGGTGTGCTGTCCGGCCCGGTTGTAAACAGGATGTGGCGCGCTTCAACGGTCTTGGGCTCTTTGAACTCATCCGGATTGAGTTCATAGTAATCCTTTATTTCTTCATCGGTGACCGTCACCTCTTCGATAAAGGTGTCGGGGGAAAATCGCACGTATTGGGCTTTTGCCTTGGGTTCCGTCATGTACGATTGCGTGTGTTCTTCATAGTAGGTTTTGATCTCCTCATCGGTCAACTCGATATCGGTATAATCAGAGGGAGCGAACAACACATAGGAGATGTTCATGGAAGCATTGTTCCATTGATACCACTCAAACGCCTCATTCTCCGAGACCTTGACGTTTTCCATGATAAAGGATCTCAGCTTCTGAACCAGCAGGGCGTCCCGCTGGAGCACCTCGAATTCTTCGGGAGACAGGCGGTTGGCGCCCAGGACCCGGTTGTAGAGCTGGGAATCGAATTGGCCGTTGTTCTGGAAAGCCGGTATTTCCTGTATGGATTCGGCCAGCTCCTCATCGGAGACCCGAAAGTTGAGATCGGACGCTTTCTGCCGCAGAAGGGCCTGCTCGACCAACTGGTCCAGAGCCTGTCTTCTCAGCCCCAGCATCTGGATCATGTTCTCGTCCATCCGGTCGCCGAACTGCTGCCGGTATCTTTCCACCAGGTTGTTGTAGGACTGTCGGTACTCCTCCATGGTGATGGCGTCGCCGTTGACCGAGGCCATGGTGTTCATTCGCTGGGATCGATAGCTGCCGACCCCCCAGAAAACAAACACGATGACGATGGCCCCCAGAATGATCTTGATTAAAAAGTTTCCTGCGTGGTCTCGCAATATCCTGAGCATAATGGTTTTCCCTCACAAAACGATAATTGATTAATCCGCCGGCATTTCCTGGATGGCGGTTTCCGTGTATGATCGATCGATGCGAGACATTCCGTCTGCTCGTCATCGAATGGGTTGATTTTCCTGCATATTGCGTTTGCAAAATTAGTTAGTTTATTTCCAAACACGAGATTTGTCAATATCTTCCAAAGATCGTTTTTAAAAATTTTCGCCGGATCGGAAAAAATGTTGTTGACACAGCAAACTGATTTTGTTAAATCCCCCAAACACTTCGGGGCTGTAGCTCAGCTGGGAGAGCGCATGACTGGCAGTCATGAGGTCAGGGGTTCGATCCCCCTCAGCTCCACCAAAAAGCCAAAAAACCGGCAGGTTTTACCTGCCGGTTTTTTTATGCCTTAGTTTCAATTCCTTGCCAAAATTCCATAAAAATGTTGGGCTGCCGGTATGCCAATTTCCAAAGATCAAAGGTATTTTCATACACCCGAGTGGCAGAAAAAAGAATCCGAAGCGGACACGGATATTGAAACCGGG
>JAABSQ010000405.1 GCA_011390315.1 Desulfobacteraceae bacterium | reverse complement strand
GGCAGGTTTTATCTGGTCCAGTCGCCTCTGATTGTTCGGGAATCCGTTTATACTGAAGCAAGGAGAAAAGTATGGATGCTGTGCTGCTTTCGCGCCTGCAATTTGCGGCCGCCACCATGTTCCATTTTCTGTTCGTCCCGCTGACCCTCGGGCTGTCGTTCATGGTCGCCTATATGGAAACCAAATATGTCCGCACCGGAGATGAGACCTACCTCTCCATGACCAAATTCTGGGGAAAGATGTTCCTGATCAACTTCGCACTAGGGGTGGTCACCGGCATCACGCTGGAATTCCAGTTCGGAACCAACTGGTCCCGATACTCCGCCTATGTGGGGGATATCTTCGGCTCTCTTCTGGCCATTGAGGCCACCACCTCTTTCTTCCTGGAATCGACCCTGATCGGGGTCTGGATCTTCGGATGGAATAAGATCTCCAAAAAAGCCCATGCCACGGTCATGTGGCTGATCGCCGGCGCCGGAAGCATGTCGGCCGTCTGGATTATCATCGCCAACGGATGGATGCAGCATCCGGTCGGGTTCGATATACGAAACGGCCGGGCCGAACTGGTCGATTTCTGGGCCGTGGTGACCAACACCTTCGCCCTGCTGCAGTTGGTCCATGTTCTGGCCGGCGCATTCGTTCTCTCCGGTTTCTTCGTCATGGGCATCAGCGCCTACCATCTGCTTAAAAAGCAGAATGTCACTTTTTTCACCCGATCCTTCAAGACCGGCCTGGTCGTCGGGTTGATCGCGTCCCTCGTGGTGGCGGTGGAGGGCGATTTCCACGCCTCGGAAGTCGGCAAGGTGCAGCCCGCCAAACTGGCGGCTATGGAAACCTTGTGGGAAACCACCACCCGGGCCCCGCTCTACCTGTTTACCTGGCCCAGCGAAAAAGACGAACGCAACCTGATTGAAATCGGGGGCATCCCCGGCATGCTGAGCCTTCTTGCCCGCAAGAACATCGACGCGGAGGTCCGCGGTCTCAAGGATTTTCCCCGGGACGAACGTCCCCCGGTGCTGCTGACCGCCTATTCATTCAAGGGAATGGTGATCCTCGGCATGTACTTCATTCTGATCACCTTCATCGGCTTTTTTCTGAAAGACCGGTTGACCGAATCCCCCCTGTTTTTAAAACTGATGATCGTCTCCATTCCGCTGCCCTATATCGCCAACCAACTGGGATGGATTGTGGCGGAGGTGGGCCGACAGCCCTGGATCGTTTACGGACTGATGAAGACCTCGGATGCGGTTTCGCCCATTACAGCCTCTCAGGTCGGCATCAGCCTGACCGCCTTTATCCTGGTCTACGGCGCCTTGGGCGCGATCGGCTTCTATCTCATCACCAAAATCGCCGTCAAAGGACCTGAACCTCTTCAATCCCCTGAAACTGCATAGCGGAGGTAACGAAAAATGGATTTACAGATTACGTGGTTTTTCCTCTGGGCGCTCCTGTGGGCGATCTTTTTTATGACGGACGGATATGATTTCGGGATCGGTACCCTGCTGCCCTTTATGGGACGCACCGAAACCGAAAAGAAGGTGATGATCAAATCGATGGGGCCGCTGTGGGACGGCAATGAGGTATGGCTCATCACCGCAGGCGGGGTCACCTTCGCCGCTTTCCCCATTCTGTATGCGACCATGTTCTCCTCGTTTTATGCGGCCATGCTCCTGATCCTGTTCGCCCTGATCTTCAGAGGGGTGGCCTTTGAATTTCGTCACCATATTGAGGATGAGGGATGGCGCGGGTTCTGGGATCTTTGCATCTTCGTGGGCAGCGTGGCCCCGGCGGTCCTGTTCGGGGTGGCCTTCGCCAACATCTTTCAGGGCATTCCCCTGGATCAGAACGGGGTCTATCACGGCAACCTGTTTTCGCTGCTCAGCGGGTACGGACTTCTGGGCGGCATCTTCTTTCTGGTCCTTTTTATGGAACACGGCGCCATCTGGCTGGCCCTGAAGGCCCCCGGGGACCTGGAAAAACGCGCCGATCTTCTGGCCAACAGCCTCTGGTGGCTGAGTTTGGCTGTGGCGCTGCTTTTCCTGATCGCCACGAAGTTCAAGACTCAGCTCTACGCCAACTATTATGCCAATCCGGTGCTTTTTCTGCTGATACTGCTGAATCTGGGGCTGTTTATTCAGACCAAGATCTTTCTGATCCGGAAATCCTATTTCACCGCCTGGCTTTCCTCGGCCCTGACCATTCTCTGCTGCACTTTTTTCGGTTTCATCGGGCTGTTTCCGAAGGTTCTGCCCTCCAGCATCGATCCGGCTTACAGCCTCACCGCCTTCAATTCCTCCTCCAGCCCGCTCACCCTCAAGATCATGCTGACGGTGGTGCTGATTTTCATCCCCATCGTTCTCGCCTATCAGGTATGGACCTATTATCTGTTCAAAGACAAGATCAGCGAAGCGGATCTTGAGATGGAAGAGGCATATTAACATGCAAGAACGAACCCGATGGATATGGCTGATGGTCTTCATGGCCGTCTTTCTGATCTCCCTTTCGGCCGCGGCCCTGCAAAACACCGGTCCCGAAGAAATGGTGCTGGAGGGGGGCCGGACCGGAGATGTCTCCTTTCCCCATCGGCGGCATCAAACGGCCCTGGACCAGAAATGCGAAATATGCCACGATCTTTTTCCTCAGAAAATCGGCTCCATTCAGGAGCTGATCGACCAGGGAAAGCTCAAAAGCAAAGAAATCATGAACAAGCATTGCGTCAAGTGTCACCGGGAGATGAAACGGGAAGGCAAACAGACCGGTCCGATCTCCTGCACGCAGTGCCACGACAAAGAGTAAGGAAAACCTTATGCTTGTACTCGGAATTCAAGGAAGCCCCCGCAAAAAAGGAAATACGGATTTTCTGCTGAAGACCTTCATGAAAGCGGCGGAAAAGCGAGGGGCCCACACCCATACCATTACCGTGGTCGATCAGCACATCGAGCCGTGTGCGGAATACACAACCTGCGAAAAAAAGGGGTTCTGCCCCAT
>JAABSQ010000404.1 GCA_011390315.1 Desulfobacteraceae bacterium | reverse complement strand
ATATGGACCCGGAGATCTACACCCTGTTCCGCCGGGCGGACGTGGTGGTGCCGGCCGCTCCGGTCTTTTTCTACAATGTGCCGGCCCAGATGAAAGCCCTGATCGACCGGACCCAGACCCTGTGGGCGCGGAAATACCGGCTCGGTCTCTCCGATCCCAAACGCTCCATGCGGCGGGGATTTATTCTCTCCCAGGGCGCCACCAAGGGAAAGAGCCTGTTTACCGGAATCGAACTCACCGCCATGTATTTTTTCGACGCTGTGGGGGCCGAATTCGCGGGCAGCCTCTATTACCGAGGCATCGAACACAAGGGCGACATGAGCAAACACCCGACTGCCAAGGCGGATATCGAGGCTGCGGTGGAAAAACTCTTTCAGCCCTACGATAGACGCAAACGGATTCTCTTCGCCTGCCGGGAAAACGCCTGCCGAAGCCAAATGGCCGGCGCCTTTGCCCAGTACCTCGGAG
>JAABSQ010000403.1 GCA_011390315.1 Desulfobacteraceae bacterium | reverse complement strand
CTTCACCCGCACATTGACATTGATGGTCATCGGTTTCACCTCCACCACATGCTCCGTCCGAATCGGGTCTACCTGGACCCGGTGTTGTGTGCAGGCCGCCGGCCATAGCAGAAAACCGGCCGTCAGTGCGAGCAATCCTTTTTTCAAGATCATCGTTCCTCTCCTCATTGCAGCATATCCCATATGCCCTTAAATCGTAAAATTTCATTCAGCGGCACCTCCAGATTCACATTGAGCCGAATGCCCTGGAATCGAGACACCTGCCCGCCGGCTTCCATTCGCACAAACCCGCCGGCCTCTTCCTGATAGACAAAGGGGAGCGGGTCCATCGGCTGACCATCGAACTGCAGGTCCAGGACAAGCATCTCCCCCTGAGTCTCCATGCGGATGCGAACCCAATCATATTCATAATTCTTGAGGGCTTCCCGGGCCAGGTCGATCTGGCCGTATTGAGGGGTTCCCTCGGGAATGCCGGATGTCAGCATCTCCGCGCCGGTCACCTGGATAGTGCCCCCGGCGCCGGGGGTGGAATAGAGAAATCCGTCGTCAAAAAGGACTTGACCATCGATATAGCGGACCGGAATCCGCCCGTTTACCGCACCTTCTCCCGCCGCCTGAGCCGCCCCGAACTGCTCCAGAAGATCCGCCAGGTTCAGCCGGTCGCAATACAGGGTCACGTCGTATTCATTCACACCGGAAAGAATCCGCAATGCCTGCGCATTCACCCGGCCGCCGCACCACTGAAAACCGGCCTTTTCCAGCAATACCGATTCGGCGGATTCCACCTGAAACTGGACCCGCAGGTCATTCATGTGAATCTTTCCCATCGATATATTTTCCACGGTCAGCATCTGGGCCGGTCCGCTTCGCAGGTTCGGCAATTCCGGCAGGACCAGTTTCAGCTGTATTGTTTCAGCCGCCAGATCGCTCTCTTTCATCCAGAAATTGCCGTTCTCCAGGGTCATCACCGCCGATGAGGAAACTCCGGTCGAATCCGATGTCAGGGTCCCGGTGAGATTCAGGTTTCCGTTCACGGTCGCCCCTTTTACATCCGGCAGAAGCGTCGACAAATCCATCGGCGAGGCCACCGCATACCCGCCGTCGAACCGGAGTTCGGTGCGATTCGCCCCGTTCAGAAAGTGCGAACTCCCGTCGATGGCGATCGTGGCGCCGGGAAGCGGATGAACGGAAAAGGTCCCGGTAAATGCCACGCCTTCCCGGTCCGGTTGAATCCTGCCCTTCATGCCGCCGAGCCGAAAATCGCCCATTCGAATACCGGCCGCCGAAAATTCACCCGGTGTCTGAGACGGTCTCCAGGGCCAATGCAAGGGAAGGTTTGCTCGTATTCCGGTGATCCGTGTATCGGAACCCGCATGGTGGACCCGCCCCTCGGCCATGTTCCATGCGCCGTCAAAATGCATGGCCCCGTCTTTGGAAATATTCCATTCTCCGGAAAGTCCCCCTTGAGGAATTTGAATCGCCGTTTCCGACAACTGCACCGCGGTCTCCGCAGCCGTCAATTCGGTCGAGCCCTTAAAAGAGCCGGTATCATCGAATCGAATATCCCCTTTCATGGAAAGCGCAGCACCTTTCACCGCGATATCCCCGGCCATTTGCGGCGCGGGCAGCGTGATTCGGTATTCGATCTTTCCGACCTTCGGGCCGCCGCCCCCCTCGATCTCCAGGTCCGGCCTTTCGGCTTGAATGGTTCGTTCCCCTATTTGGACGCCCCACCCCTTGGAAAGGTTTACATTCGCGGGCACATTTTTCAGGTTGAAATTCCAGCCGCCCTCAGATCCATATCCTCCTGAAAACCCCAGGGGGAGATGCAAGGGCTCGGTCACCTGAACCGGAAGGCCCTTTTCAGGCGCGCTTTTTTCGAGCGATAACAGAAGGTCGCCGGATGTGCTCACATCGCCGGAATCCTGCTTCACTCGGGCTTCCAGACCGGTGATTCCCAGGGGAACCGGCGAAGCCAGTGCAAAACCGGCGGCGGTCACCTGCCAGTCTCCGCCATCCGCTGTGTGCACTTCCAGGCGCAGAAGTGATTCATCATCCTCATCTTCAGGGGTTCGCAATTTAAATTCCCGATAAGCCGAACCGGTATTCCGGAATTCAATAGAAGCCCGGGCCGATGCGATTTCAAAGGGCGTCAGCCGGAATTCTCCCTCGGCCGAAAGGTTCACATCTCCGGCCAACGTGAGTCCCGGCACTTTTCCAATGAGATCTCCAAACCGTTCCGGATGAAACTGCTCAGCCGTCACCTGCAAGCGAAGGATCTTTTCGGCGGCATCCACATGCAACTCCAAATCGATCTTCTGATTCCGGGGAATCAGATGAATCTGTCCGACCAGCACCGGCTGGTCCCGCTGTTTTTTCAAAGAAATGCGGGCTTGAAGGGGAATGCGATAGGTGAGACCATCCTGCCACGTAAAATAGACCACCGCGTTTCGAATGATGAGAGAGTCAAACGAGAAGGGAAGGTTCAGGTCAAAAGAGGCATCCGAGGGCTCGGCTTCGGCAGGTGTCTTGGAAGCAAACTGTTCCGGATCGATTCCCCGAATGGAGAATCCACCCTCTCGATAGGCGCAATGAAACTCGACCCCGCTGATTAAAATCCGCTTCACATGCTTGTCGGCCAGCCCGCCGGGGGTATAATCCAGGCGCACCACATCCGCGGAAAACGCCTGCTCGTTTTCGGGCCCGAGGCGCACCGAAGCGATATCCGCACCGGTGGCCCCGATGTTTCGAACTTCCCAGCTTAATCCCTCGAGCCCTGATTGGCGAAGGGTTTCAGAAAAAGGATCGGAGTTGAGATAGGCGGGCAGGAGGAAATAAAAGGCGGCCGAAACGATGAGAATCAGGAGTAGAACTCCGGCTACAACGAAACTCGATTTTCGCTTCCACCCCATACGAATGGCATTGCTCCCGATTTGGATTCATCCGGCTGTTTTATCGATCGAGGCCACGGAACGGGTTACCCGCCGTAATCCACCTTGTCCTCCGCTCTTCGCAGCTCTTCTTCGGACACCAATCCCCGTTCAACGAGAAGCTCGCCGATGCCGGCCCGTCGAAGGTCCTCATTGGCGATAATGCTGTCCAGTCCTTTATACATAATTTCCTTTCGGTCTCCGGGGCTGTAAAATGTGTGGTCCAGAACCAGTTTTTCCTTTTTTAAGAATTCGACCTCTTTTCCGAAAAAGATAAAATGGTAGGCCAGCAGAAAATAGACAGCGCACCCCACCAGACCGAAGAAAATGAGTTGCTTAATCCGCTTTCCCATAAATAATTCGCCTCCTGTTTTTCAAAAATTCGATCACGATGCACTCTGTTGCCCTCCTTGTATAGGGAGAAGGAGGGCCGTGTTCAATAAATCGCATATCCGGAATTCAGGCAAGGAGAAAATCCCGTTTTGAATCCCTGTGGGGATTGTGCGGGCTCTCGTTTTGAACTATTCCAGATGCACCTGTTT
>JAABSQ010000402.1 GCA_011390315.1 Desulfobacteraceae bacterium | reverse complement strand
AACAGACCGATCAGGGTCGGACTGGCCTTTTTGCTCATTGTTGC
This sequence comes from Desulfobacteraceae bacterium, assembly GCA_011390315.1. Classification (GTDB taxonomy): domain Bacteria; phylum Desulfobacterota; class Desulfobacteria; order Desulfobacterales; family Desulfococcaceae; genus JAABSQ01. The sequence goes on along the minus strand of JAABSQ010000402.1, from coordinate 3,436 downwards.
TTTCCCTGTTTATCGTTCATGAAATCCTGTTCCGCAGTCGAAATTCAGATCCCACCGCCGGATTCTCCCCGGGTGAGGAACTGCTGTACCTTGGGATCATCCGATTCCTCCCGCAGCCGGTGGGGATCGCCCCGGGCGATCATGGTTTTGGAATCCGCATCCAGAAAGACCGAATTGTCTCCGATTGCAAAGATACTCGCCAGTTCATGGGTCACCACCACCACGGTGGCGCCCAGACAGTTCCGCAGTTCCCGAATCAGTTCGTCGAGCCGGTGGGCGCTGATGGGATCGAGCCCGGCAGAAGGCTCGTCGAAGAAAAGAATCTCCGGGTCCAGGGCCATGGCCCTGGCCAGAGCGGCCCGTTTCTGCATGCCCCCGCTGATCTCGGACGGATAGAACTCCTCGAATCCGGCCAGCCCCACCAGCGACAGCTTCAGGGAAACCACCCGCTGAATCTGATCCGGTTTAAGATCGGTGTATTCCCCCAAGGGAAGGGCGATGTTTTCGGCCAGGGTCATGGAACTCCAGAGCGCGCCGCGCTGGTAAAGCACTCCGCATCCGCGCATGATCTCCTGCCGGGCATCGGAATCGACCTCCCAGATGCTGGTATCATCAAAATGGATGGTCCCCTTGGCCGGCGCTTTCAGCCCGATCAGATGGCGCATGAGGGTGCTTTTGCCGCATCCGCTGCCCCCCATGATGATGAAGATATCCCCCCGATTGATCGTAAAACTGAGATCCCGCTGGATCACGAAATCACCGTAAGCCATGGTGAGATTATCCACTACGATATGGGGAGATGCATTCGAACCGGTCATTCTGATTTTTCTTTCCCATCCATACGTCAAATGCCCATGAGACTGAAAATAAAAGTCAGCGTGGCGTCGGCCACGATAATCCAGACAATGGCGGTCACCACCGCCTGGGTGGTTGCCTGACCTACGGCGGTGGCGCTTCGACCGCATTCCAGACCCCGCATGCACCCGGCCACGGACACGATCACGCCGAAGACCCCGCTTTTAATGATTCCGACGACGAAATGAATCAGTGGAACCGCTTCCCGAGTCTGGATATAGTAGGCGGTGGGGCTGAGGTCGAGCATGAAAACGCCGACCAGGGCGCCGCCGAGTATCCCCATCAGGTCCGCATAGATGCACAGCAGCGGCATCATGAATATCAACGAGATAATCCGCGGAAGCACCAGAAAATCCATGGGGGATATTCCAAGGGTGATCAGCGCATCGATCTCTTCATTGACCTGCATGGTGCCCAGTTGAGCGGCGAATGCCGCACCGGTTCGCCCGGCCATGATAATCGCGGTCATCATAGCCCCCATTTCCCGAGCCATGGCCAGGCCCACCAGGTTGGCCACGTAGATCTGGGCGCCGAACATTTCGAGCTGAATGGCCCCGACAAATGCGAGAATCAGACCCACCAGAACGCTGATCATGGTAATGATGGGAAGAGCCATGGGGCCGCATTCCTGCAGCGTTACAAAGAAGTCGACCCGCCGAAACCGGGCTTTGCCGGTGATCAGCCGAAGGAAGGAGAGGAGGGTGTTTCCCACGAATTCGAAAAAATTTAGGGATTCACTCCCTGCCTTTTGCGCACGCAGTCCGATTCGGGTAAGCCAGGAGGAGGGCTTTTCCTCTCGGCCGGTATCCTCTTTTTCCGGAACCGCGGCGGCGAGTTTCAGCAGTTGATGAATGCCGTTCGGAAGGTCCTCCAGGTGGACATCGATGTTTCGTTTCTCCCCGAGACGGTTCACCTCGCTGAGAAACGCCAGCAGTCCGCTGTCCCACTCGGTCACCTCCGCGGCATCAAAGGTGATCTCCCGAACCTCGGCCCCTTGCTCCAGGGCCTCGGCCACAGGTTCCCGGCTCGGAAGACGGTTACTCATCTTCCAGGGTCCGGCCATTCGGATCAGGAGGCCATGATCGGACGGCCGATCAAAACTCAATTCATATTCCGCAGGGGATTCAACCATGGTCGCCGCCGATTCTTTCCTTTTGTCCGAGTCCGTTGCTTCACCTTTTCAGCATTTGCGAATTTCTTAATATAGGGGTAAGCTAGGCGGATTGCAATAAAATATTCCGAATTGAACCGTGAATGATGATGTCTTGCAAACCGGGAGATCGTCAGGTAAAGAGGAATCATCCACGGACCGCATCCATCAATCTAGCGAAGGAGGAGGCATTATGTCACAAGAAAGGAGACCGTTGAACGAAGGCGAAAAGGGGTATTACAATGAACTCAATGAAGAAAGTCTTCAATTTCTGATGAACCGCTACAACCGGGTGAATCGGTGGGTCATCGCCGATATGATCCGGAGAAGCGCCTACCGGTATCCCGACAAAAAGGCGGTCATCTTCGGCGACCTGTCGCTCACCTATTCCGAACTGGAAGCCGAATGCAACCGAACCGCCCATGCCCTGGCCGATCTCGGCGTGAAAAAATACGACCGGGTGGCGATTCTGGCCCACAACACCGTCCACCATGTGCTGACCTGGATGGGGTGCTGCAAGATCGGAGCGGTCTATCTTGCCGTCAACTACCTGCTGCGGGGAAAGGATATCACCTATTGCATCAACCACTCCGAAAGCCGGGTCTTCATCGTGGAAGACGCGTTGTATGATCTGGTCAAGGATGTCCTGGATGAAATGCCTACCGTAAAAACCCTGATCTGGTCGAACCAGGGGGCCGGCAAACCGCCCGTGAATGATCGTTTTCAGGATTTCGATTCCTGGTATAAAGCCTATCCGGCCGAGGAGCCCGGGACGGTGCTTCATATCGAAGATCCCTGCCAGATGACTTACACCAGCGGCACCGAATCCCTGCCCAAGGGGGTGATCATCAGCAATCAGGCCCTGATGGCCCAGTACATGGGGGCGATCGTGGACGGCCAGTATGACGAGGACGACATCAATGTCAATGCCCTGCCCATTTACCACTGCGCCCAGCGGGACGTCTTTCTGAACCCGATCTTCTGGCTCGGAGGGTCCAACATCCTGATCATGCCGGATATCGGTCAGATCCTCAAGACCATCGCCGAGAGCCGGGCCACCATGTTCTTCGCTCCGCCCACCGTCTGGATCGGAATGCTCCGCCATCCCGATTTCGACAAACATGACCTGACCTGCCTCAAAAAATGTTATTACGGGGCTTCCATCATGCCGGTGGAGGTGCTCAAAGAAATCATGAACCGACTGCCGGGAGCCCGGGTCTACAACTACTACGGCCAGACCGAACTGGCGCCGTATCACACCATTCTCAAGGCCAAGGACGCCCTCAAGAAACTCGGCTCCGCAGGAATGGGCGGCCTCAACATGGAAACCCGCCTGGAAAATGAAAAAGGGGAACCCATCGAGGAAGTCGATGTGCCCGGAGAGATCTGCGGACGAGGCCCCCATGCCATGATCATGTACTACAAAGATCC
>JAABSQ010000401.1 GCA_011390315.1 Desulfobacteraceae bacterium | reverse complement strand
GACCCGGGAGAAAAAGAGGACGTGATGGACCGGTCCATCCTGATCGTGGACGACGAACCCGATATGCTGCAATTGCTTAAACGAACCCTGGCGCCGGAACTGGGCTGCACCGTGGAGACCGCCTCTTCCGGCGAAATGGCCATGCAGATTCTTTCTCATAAACTTTTCGATCTGGTGCTGGCCGACATCAAGATGCCCGGCATGAACGGTCTGGAACTGCTGGATCTGATCAAGCGGACCATGCCGGGGCTCACCGTGGTGATGATGACGGCCTACGGATCCATTGAAACCGCGGTGGCGGCCATGAAAAACGGGGCCCACGATTTCATCACCAAGCCCTTCGACCACGACGCTCTGGTGATCCGGCTGGAAAAAGCCCTGGAGCGGAGTTCCCTGATCAAGGAGAACCGCCGACTCCGGGAGGCCTGTGAAGAGACCCATGTATTTCAGGATATCGTGGGCAAGAGCGAGGCCATGCAGCGGGTGTTTGAAAGCATCCGAATGGTGGCCAAAAACGATTTGACGGTGCTGATTACCGGAGAATCGGGCACCGGAAAGGAACTGACGGCCAAGGCCATCCATTCCCTGAGCCCGCGCAAGAACCAATCGTTTGTGACGGTCAACTGCCCCACCGTACCGGAGCAGATCCTGGAAAGCGAATTGTTCGGCTACAAGAAAGGGGCGTTCACCCATGCCACCCAAAACAAAATCGGCCTGTTCCAGGATGCCCACGGCGGGTCTATTTTTTTAGATGAGATCGGCGACATCGGTCCTGCGGTTCAGGCCAAGCTGCTCCGGGTCCTTCAGGAAAAAGAGATCAAGCCGCTGGGCGACACCCGTTCCGTCACCGTGGATGTGCGCATCATCGCTTCCACCAACCAGGATTTAAAAGATAAGATCCGGAAAGGGGAGTTCCGGGAAGATCTGTTTTACCGCCTGAGCGTACTTCCCATTGAACTGCCGGCCCTTCGGGAACGGCAGTCGGACATCCCCCTCATCGCCAATCACCTGCTGGAAAAGCACTGCGCCAAGCTCAACAAACCCCTCAAGACCATTTCGACGGATCTGATGACCCTCCTGACGACCCGCCGGTGGGAGGGCAATATCCGGGAACTGGAAAACAAGATCATTCAGGGAATTCTTTATTCGAAAACCGGGGAGATCCGTCCCAGGGACATCGGGATTGAAGAAAAAGGGACCGCCGCTCCTTGCGTGAGCGACGAGACCTTCGCCCTCTCATACAAAGAGGCCAAGGAAGAAACCCTGAAACGGTTCAATGGGGCCTATATCGGCCATCTGCTGGAAAAAACCGAGGGCAACGTCACCCAGGCGGCCCGCCTGTGCGGCCTGGAACGTCAATCCCTGCAGCAGGTCATGCGACGGTATGAGATCGCGGCGGAGGCGTTCAGGAAATGAGCCGTTGCGGAATTTACTGCTTCATGGACGGAGAAATACCGTGGATTCCGTATTTTTTCATTCGGTCGATTCGGCTATCCTGATTAGACGATCCGCCGAAAACCACCCCAACCAAAAGGAGGTTACACCATGGCAAACACGGACAAGGTACGATTCAAATTTTTTATTCCGGATGCCCGGGTGTTGGGCGCCGAGGAAGTCGCGTCTCTTCCGCCTGAGAAAAAAGAAAAAGCCGCCGGCAAAGACGGGGTGTGGATCGATATGGTCTGCCCGGATAAGTCCTGCGTCGCCGCGGACGGCAACATCTCGGTTCCCGCGCTGGGCAAGGAGTCCGAAACCAAGAGGGGCACATGGCTGAATCTCTTCTGCCCGGAAGGCAGTTGCGAAATCGACGAGCCGACGGACATCCCTTAGAAAAACCGGAAGAGCGCCATGCCGATTGACGGCGCCTTGATCTTATCGACCTGGAGCGGCGATATCCTCTCGCCGCTCCAGGTTTTTTTGTTTCAAAGACGACGCCTTTACCGGTACCGCGCCCCCAGCCGGGACAGCAGGTTTTCCCGAAAATCTTCAAATTCTTCGGTTAATCCATCCGTTATGCGGTTGATATGATAGAACTTATCGGTCGTGGGCGACTCCCGTTCGGCCAGCGCCATGTTCAAGGCCGCGACGCCGACCAAGGTCCAGCATTCGACGTATCCCTGTTTGCGGGCTTTTTGATGGCTTTTTTCCGCCTCGCCGATCCGGTTGTGGATGTTGGAATGGTCTCGACCGCCTTTGATTTCGATGGCCACGAGATTTCGATATTTGCCGGAGAGAAGTTTTTCCCGTATGCAGATATCAGGGTCGCTGGCGAATTCAACCTTCATGATTCTGCCCGCAGCGTTTTTCAGTTCGATGGATCGCTGCCCGCCGACAATGATGGAGGGTCCGGCGATGGAGGCGATCAGATTGAAAATTTTTCGGGTCGCTTGGCTCCCCAGAAGGTTCAATGCGCCGCCGCGCAGTTGCGGACCCAGGGTCAACAATGTCAGTTCATGGGCGATTTCATGGGATAACCGGGGGATGCCCGCGATGAGCCGCTCTGAGCTGTTGCAGAGCGCGCCGCAGAGATCTTTCAGCGCTTCAAGGTTGTTTGCCGTCAAGCGACCGGCCTCTTCCATGGCTTTGAAAGGGCCGAACCCGTGCGCCCCGCCATAGAACTGTTTTTGGGAGAATCCCAGCAGAAGCCGGTAATATCCAAGCAGTTTCGGATCGGCCTCCAGGACATGGGGCGTCGCGAAAATCACCTCTCCCCGGAGTCCCCAGCCGGCGGTTTTGCGCAGCGCATCCGGGGAGACCTGTTCCTTCAGTTCCTGATCGATGGTCGGAATGTCGAGTTTCGAGACCACATCGAGCAGCGCTTCAAGAAGGCAGGTATGGCGAAGCTGGGAGAGTCGGTTGTAGAATTCGATCTGGAGATCGGGCTCCGGCACGGTGAAGACGGTCATCCCGCGGCTTCCTTATCGTTGGTGAACATGGGCGGTTGAACATTTCGAATGCGATTGATCGCGATCTCCACGTAATCCGGATTCAGCTCAATGCCGATGTAGTTGCGTTTTTGCTCTTCACACACCACGCCGACGGTCCCCGAGCCGAAAAAAGGATCAAGAACCCAATCACCGGGTTTGGAACCGGCCAGAATACAGGGTTCCACGAGTTTTGGTGGGAAGGTGGCGAAATGGGCGCCTGTAAAAGGTTCGGTGGGAATGGACCAAACGGTGCGCCGATTGCGTCCGTTGGGTTCCCGGATGTTGGCATGATTATAATAATATTTCAGGGATTTCGTCAGCAGGAAGAGATACTCATGAGCACGGGTGGGTCGATCCTTGACGCTTTCGGGCATGCAATTGGGCTTTTCCCAGATGATGTCGCTTCGGAGATACCACCCCGCTTCTTGTAAGGCGAAGGCCAGCCGCCACGGGATGCCGATGAGGTCTTTCGCTTTGAGCCCGTCCGGGGTCGGCGCGCGATAAGACATCGCGCGAACGGGATTTTTACGATCCGGAGCCCGATATCCTCTGTTTCCGCTGGTGTACGAATCACCGAT
>JAABSQ010000400.1 GCA_011390315.1 Desulfobacteraceae bacterium | reverse complement strand
AGAGTCTGAACCCAGAGAAACTATACCAGAGAGACATTGCCAGAAAGAGATTACCAGAAAGAGATTACCAGAAAGAGATTACCAGAAAGAGATTACCAGAAAGAGATTAATTGATCGCCAGCTTTATTCAAAACCTCTTCAACGCCCTGCAGTGGGGAAGCTTTTACTCCCTCATCGCTCTGGGATATACCCTGGTCTACGGCGTGTTGACCTTGATCAACTTCGCCCACGGGGATATCTTCATGGTGGGCGCCTATATCGCCTTTTTTGTGGCCACCTTTTTTCTGGGTACCACCCTGCTTGCCGAAGGCGGATGGGTGGTGCTGGCGTTGACCATCCCCCTGACCATGATCCTCACCGCCTTCGTGGGGGTGACCCTGGAGCGGATTGCCTACCGGCCCTTGCGCCGAAAAGGGGCCAACCGGCTGTATGTGGTGATCACCGCCCTGATGTGCGGTCTGATTCTTGAAAACGGCAACCTGGCCCTTCTCGGCGCCAGCCGCAAAAGCTTTCCCGAACTGGTGGACAAGGTCGTCTTCAGCATCGGTCCGGTAAGCATGACCAACCTCAAGGTGGCCGTGGTCTTTTCCGCAATTGCGGTATTTTTTCTGCTTCAATTCATCGTTACCAAAACCCAGATCGGAATGGCCATGCGGGCCATCTCCTATGACAAATTCGCCGTTCCCCTGATGGGCATTCCCATCGATACCATCATCGTCTTCACCTTTATTCTGGGGTCCTCCATGGCCGGCCTCGCCGGAATCCTGTTCGCACTGTCCTATCCGATTCTCGATCCGTTCATGGGGGCACTCATCGGATGGAAAGCATTCATTGCTGCGGTCGTAGGGGGCATCGGGGATATTCGGGGGGCCTTTCTCGGCGGCTTTCTGCTGGGCTTTGTGGAAATCCTGGTGGTGGCTTTTTTCCCCTCCACCTTTCGGGATCTGATCGCTTTTTCGATTCTGCTGATCATTCTCAGCGTCAAACCGACCGGGCTGTTCGGCGTCGCCAAAACCACCAAAATATAACCGACCCATGCAAAGGCTCACCGTCCCCGTCCTGCTCGCCATCGTGTTTTTCGTTCTGGTGGGCTTGTCTTATTACGACCTCCTGGACCTTTACATCCAGTCCGTGATCATGTTCGTGGGCATCAACATTATCATGGGGTCCAGTCTCAACATCGTCAACGGCTACATGGGTGAATTCGCTTGCGGCCACGCCGCTTTTATGGCTATCGGGGCCTATATCTCTTCCATCATCAATGTGATGCTCTTCACCCAGGACCGGATTTTCGGCGCCCCGCTGCTTCCTCCGGAGATGTCCCTCTACTTTTTTCCCTTTGTTCTGCTGATCGGCGGTTTCGGTGCGGCTGTCGCCGGGCTGCTGGTGGCGATCCCTTCCTTCAAGACCCGGGGCGATTATCTGGCCATTATCACCATCGCGGCCAATTTTATCGTCACCAGCACCATCATCAACATGGATACCATCGGCGGATCACGAGGGTTTATGGGCATGAAGCAGATCACCTTCGCCATGGAAGACGTGGTATTTCTGCCCTGGATGCTCATCTGGGTGATCCTGTCCACCTATTTCACCATATGGGTGATCTACCGGTACGTCTCCTCTACATACGGAAAGGGGATCATCGCCATCCATCAGGATGAAGTCGCCGCCGAAATCATGAGCGTCAACACCAACAAGATGAAGCTGGTGGCCTTTATGATCTCCTCCGGTCTGGCCGGACTGGCCGGGGGATTGTTCGCTCACATCCTCGGCTATATCAATCCCGGCTCCTTCGGCATCCTCAAATCCACCGAAGCCCTGGTGATCGTCTATCTGGGCGGCATGGGATCATTGAGCGGGTCGATTTTGGCGGCGATCCTGTTTACCTTGCTGCTGGAAGGCCTGCGATTCGTGCTGCCCTGGATGAGTTCAGGGCTTCACTGGTTCGACGGGGTCTTTTACTGGGCCGATCTGATTCCGGATGGATACCAGGTCAGCCAGGTCTGGAAATGGGTGATCATTCCCCTGATCCTGGTGCTGCTGATGCAGTTCAGGCCCGAAGGGATCATGGGCAACAAGGAGCTCCCCGATCTGTTTCCCCGGCTTCGGCGTTGGTACAGTTTCAAATAGGCAATCATGAATAGAACTATTTCCGCAGAAACCACCGGCGAATCCGCGGCTGTCATTTCCGAAGCAAGCTCCGCCGCCGCAGGGCCGATACTTCTGGAGGTCCGGCATCTGACTCAGCGGTTCGGGGGTCTGTGCGCGGTGTCCGACTTCAACACCGCCTTTAAAGGGGGAGAACTGCTGGGCCTGATCGGCCCCAACGGCGCCGGCAAAACCACCGTCTTCAATCTGGTCAGCGGGTTTTACAAGCCGACCGAGGGGGCCCTGATTCTGAAGGGAAAAAACATCGCCGGCATGAAACCCCATCAGGTTACCGGCATGGGGATTGCGCGGACCTTTCAGAATATTCGTCTGTGGAACGACATGACGGTGCTCGACAACATCCGCATTTCCCAGCATTATCAACTGGGATATACGATCTGGGGCAGCCTCTTCCGGAGCAAAAATTACATGGCGGCCGAAGAGCGGATTCGAAAAAAAGCCCTGAAAATTCTGGAGGCCCTGGATTTGGCCCGGTTCGCCGACGAATTGCCCAAAAACCTGCCGTACGGGATTCAGCGGAAGGTGGAGATCGCCCGGGCCCTCTCCATCGACCCGGACCTTCTCCTTCTGGATGAGCCGGCCGCCGGCCTCAACTCCCGGGACGTCCAGGACCTGATTCAGCTCATCCGATGGATTCACAAAGAGTTCGACGTCACCATCTGGATGATCGAACACCAGATGACCGTGGTCATGTCTCTCTGCTCCTGGATCCAGGTCCTCGATTTCGGGGTCACCATTGCCGAGGGGACGCCGGAAGAAATTCAAAACAACCCGGGCGTCATCAAAGCCTATCTCGGGGACGAAAACATCTGATGCTGCTCGAAGTCACGGATCTCCATGTCAAATACGGCAAAATCGAAGCCCTCCACGGCATCTCCTTTCATGTGAACAAGGGCGAGATTGTTACCCTGATCGGCTCCAACGGCGCCGGCAAGACCACCACCCTGCACACCATCACCCGGGTGCCGCCCCCCGAGGGGCCCAAGGTCACCCGGGGGGATATCCTCTACCGGGGCGAATCCATCCTGAGTGTCGAACCCCATGTGCTGGTCCGAGACTACCACATCGCCCTGGCCCCGGAAGGCCGCCATATCTTCGGGAATCTTACGGTGGAGGAAAACCTGAAGCTGGCCACCTACGCCCGGAAAAAGGGCGAAGCCATTCAGAGCGATTACGAACGGGTTTACAGCCTGTTTCCCCGATTGACCGAACGGCGAAACCAGCGCAGCGAATCCCTGAGCGGCGGCGAGCAACAGATGCTGGCGGTGGGCCGGGCCCTCATGACCGGCTGCAACTTCATTCTTCTGGACGAGCCCTCCATGGGGTTGGCCCCGCT
>JAABSQ010000672.1 GCA_011390315.1 Desulfobacteraceae bacterium | reverse complement strand
GCCGCTTCGGTAGTGACGCTCCAGGTCGAACAGATATCCGGGCCGGAGAAAGGGTACGGTACTTTCCCCGTGAAACCGCTTCTCATGACTGCGAAGCTCCTGGGCCCGCAGATCCGCCAGGGTGTTCCCTTCTTCCGTCGTGCGAAAGTGTTCGCCATAGATATGAAATTCACCCCGGCCCCGGTCCGATACCGACGACTCGGCGCTTAAGCTCAAAGAAGGGGTGCGGTAATTGTAATCCTGAACATGAAGCTTGCCGGGCAGCAGCCTCTGCCTGCAGATAAAGGCATGGATCACCTCTTCGCGAAAAGGTTCGTCCAGACCCGAGGGCGGGGAATAGGACATGGTTTTGCCTTCGGGCATCTCGCCGTGGGACATCCCGGTATCGGTAATGACGACTTTTTCACCGGCGGGGGTCTGCTCGAAATAATAATACATCCCCTCCCGTTCCATCCATCTGGAGACGAAATTGAGGTGGCTTTCGCCGTACTGGCAAATGAATTCCCAGGGTTCGTATCGGCCCGGATTCATGAGCCGCAAATCGAAATCATCGGTGGTGAGACCACCGTCCAGAAGCACCGCCTCCAGCACCTGGGGCACGGTCCGGTTCAGAAAAATCTGGTTGTGATGGGTGAGGGAAAGCCACCAGAGCTTGGGCGACAACACGGTTTTATAGACCACGTATTCATCGATGGCATGAAGCTGCTCAAACTCGGTCAAAATGCCGTGGAACGGAATGTCGCCTTCTTCCCGAAGAATGGTGAAAGTGGCCGGGTGCTCCAGAACGGCCGTCATGTCGATCTCGGGGTCGGCGGCCACCAGGGTGATCTCGAACCGATAGCAGGTGGAAAACCCTTCGATACCGGAAAAAGCGACCACGGTAAAGGCGTCCTGGGCCAACTCGGGAAAATGGGATACGAAATCAAATTTTTTCTGGGTCAGCAGATTCGCCATGGGCCTTCCTCCTTCACCGGTTTGAACGATATTCTTTCAAGATCTTTCCGCCCCCTCTCGTCGGCAGTGGCCCGACCTGTGTGATTCTTCCAAGAAGAACGGATGTAGATTTCAACTTTTTCAGATGATTTTCAAAAAATATCCCCGCTCTGGACGCTCGTCTCAGTTCTACGTTCCGCCTTCAGGCGGCGATCGGCCTACGCCTCGCCGAATTCCATCGTAAAAGCCCCCTCCCCGTCCACACCAATCGATACCCGGCCCGGCATTCCCCCCTCGCTCATGTGAGAGAGGATCTCCTGGGACATCTTGGGCATGATGTTGCCGCTCAGGATATAGTCGATGTTCCGGGCCCCGGTCTCCACCTCGGTACACCGCTGAGTGATCTGATCCACCACCGCGTCGGTGTAGTCGAGCTTCATCTTGTTGTTGGTCTGCAGCCGGTCCGCCAGTTTTTCCAGCTTCAGCCGGACGATCCCGGCCATGGCGTCGGACCGCAGCGCATAGTAGGGCACCACGGACATTCGGGCCAGCAGGGCCGGCTTGAGATACTGAGACAAGATAGGCCGCACCGCGTTGAAGATGACCTCGTCCTCGGGCCGCTCGTCTCCCTGGGTCATTTCGGTGATGACATCGGTGGCCAGGTTGCTGGTCAGGAAAATGACCGTGTTCTTGAAGTCGATCTCCCGGCCCTCGCCGTCGGAAAGCGACCCTTTGTCGAAGACCTGATAAAACAGGTTCAGGACCTCGGGATGGGCCTTTTCGATCTCGTCCAGCAGCACGGCGGCATAGGGTTTCTGCCGAACCGCCTCGGTGAGCATGCCCCCCTCGCCGTAGCCCACATAGCCCGGCGGGGACCCGATCAGGCGGCTGACCGTGTGCTTTTCCTGAAATTCACTCATGTTGATGGTCACCACCGACCGCTCCCCGCCGAACAGGATATCGGCCACCGACAAAGCGGTTTCGGTCTTGCCCACCCCGCTGGGGCCCACCAGCAGAAAGACCCCCATGGGCTGGCTCGGATCCTTGAGCCCCGACTTGGCCGACTTGATGCCTTCGGCGAGCACGTCGACGGCATGGTCCTGCCCCTTGATCCGCGCCTTCATGAGGCGCTCGAACTCCATGACGTTCTTGGCCTGATCCCGCATGACCTTGCCCAGGGGCACCCCGGTCCAGTCGGAGACCACCTTGGCCACCATGTCGGGGTCCACCTCGATCCGCACCAGGGCGTTGTCTTTCTGGAGTGCTTTCAGGTCCGCCCGGGCCCGGTCGATCTCGGCCTGGAGTTCTTCCTCGGACATCTCCGCTTCGGGTTCCGCAAGGGGTGCGGTTTCCGCTCCTTCCGTCGATGCCTCGGCTTTTGCATTCACTGCGTCCGGTTCGGCTCCGCCGGTCTCGTCCGCCCGGGGCGGGGCCCCGTCCCGAAGGGCGAACAGCCGGTCCCGCAGCCCGAGAAGCCGGTGGGCCGCATCCCGCTCCCGCTCCCACAGGGCGCGCAATTCCTCGGCTTCGGCGGCCAGGGTCTCCAGCTTCGATTCGGCCTCCGCCAGCTGATCCGCATCGATGGTCACCCCGTTGAGCCGGTCCCGCATCAGGGCGTCCCGCTCCCGTTCATAGGCCTGAATGGAGCGCTCCTTGTCTTCCAGCACATCGGGCTTGGTGGTGAGGTTGATCTTGACCCGGGAGCAGGCGGTGTCGAGCAGGTCGATGGCCTTATCGGGCAGAAACCGCCCGCTGATATAGCGACCGGCGAATTCGGCCGCGGCCTTCACCGCCTCGTCATGGACGATGACCTTGTGGGCCGCCTCATAGTTTTTCTTCAGCCCCCTCAGGATCAGAGCAGCGGTTGGCACATCCGGCTCATCGAGCTTCACCGCCTGAAACCGGCGGGCCAGGGCCGGATCTTTTTCAAAATATTTCTTGTACTCGGTCCAGGTAGTGGCCGCCACGGTGCGCAGCTCCCCCCGGGCCAGGGCCGGTTTGAGCAGGTTGGCGGCGTCGCTGCTCCCGGCCGATCCGCCGGCCCCGATCAGGGTATGGGCCTCGTCGATGAACAGGATGATCGGCTTTTCGGATGCCTTGATCTCGTCGATCACCCCCTTGAGCCGTTTTTCGAATTCCCCCTTCATGCCGGCCCCGGCCTCCAGAAGCCCCATATCCAGCCCCAGAAGGGTTACCCCGCGAAGCATGTCCGGCACGTCATTTTCCACGATGCGCA
>JAABSQ010000399.1 GCA_011390315.1 Desulfobacteraceae bacterium | reverse complement strand
CTCGATGCAGAACCGGCCCAGGGCGGTGTCGCCTTCGGGCCGGGCCGCGGCCGGTTCGCCGCCGGTATCGCCGGTATCCAGGGAACCTGCGGTCTCATGCTCCAGGGAGGTTTTGGCAAAAGTCCAGAAGTCCTTCATCAGCGACTCCCGGCCGACCGTCTTGATCAGATCGGCGTAGCGTCCCGAAGCGAAAAAGGAAGGTTTGCCCAGAAAGGCCAGGAGAATGGCCCCGGACCGGACCTTCTTTTCGGTCAAATCGATGGAGGAGATCAGCCAGGCCTCCTGAAA
>JAABSQ010000398.1 GCA_011390315.1 Desulfobacteraceae bacterium | reverse complement strand
AACAGGGTGCTGACCACGATGGGATAGGGGACGAAATCGAGCAGCGTCCGATACCGGCGGCGGGATTCGAGCACCGCCTCCTCCGCCTGCTTCTGTTCGGTGATGTCCTGAAGGGTTTCGATGGCGCCGATGATCTCGCCCCGGCCGTTTCGAAGGGCTGCGGCGGTAAAAAACAGCCACCGGCCGTTTTCACCCAGAGCCGGAAAAAAATCCTCGGCCTCATAAGCCCCCTCGATCACCCGGGAAGGCCGGTACTTGCCCGGATAAAGGGCTCGAATTTCGGATTCGGGCACCGTGTCCACCAGAAGATCGGCCATTACCGGGCGCGGAGAGGCGTAAAAGGCCCGCCACTGGTCCCGGGTGCCGAGGAGTTCTTCGGCACTGATTCCGGTCAGGTTTTCGCAGGCCCGATTGAAATGGGTCAACACATGATGCCGGTCGATCACGAAGGTGGGGATCGAATTGCCCTCGATAATCTCGGACAGAGGGATTTCCTCCGAGGCGTTCGGGTCGGTTGAAGACCCATCGGCCGCCAGTCGGGCTTCCAGTTCCCGAACACGTTTTTGAAGCGCTTCATAGGATGGACGGTCGAACATATTTTAACACCGGGTGCGGGTTCGGAACGGTTTGATACCTGCTCCTCTATTTTTGCCGTAATCCTCACCAAATATCAAGTTCTATCCCCGAGAAAGCGGAAAAGGGCAAGCGTTGACGGGATCATCCGGACTCGATTGAAAATCCGGTGAAGACCGTTCCCAACGGTTCGTAAGAATGGCCTTGTTCACAGTTTCGGCCTACCATTCAGGTTGGCCGCACCGATGATCAAAGGCAAAAATTATAGAAGGATGAAAATGGGATGGCCGGTGCGCTTCGGGAACGAAGAGCGCACCGGTAATAAGGCGTGGTTACTTCTCTTTTTTCTTCTTCTCTTCTTCCAGTACGACTTTTTTGCCGCACAGATCACACTTGCCGTCTTCTGTGATGCACGGCTGTTTGGGGGCGTCGCCGCCGCATATACCGCATTTAGGCATGGAATCTCACCTCCTTCCGGGTTGAGGGTTGTCGAGATGCTTACATATGAAGCTGTTCACTCAGCCGCCGGGCGATTTCCCGGCCCAGCATTTGAGATTCCTGCCAGAGTTCAGTCTGGTCCTCTACCCGGCTGAACTTTTCGGGAGTGACCCGGGTGTTCTCACCGAAGATCCAGGGAAGTGCGCTCATAGGGCAGGTGTCACCGAAGCCGCAGACCATGCACTCGGGATTGCCGACCGCCTTCAGTTCGCCCAGAACCTCCATGCCTTCCAGCTTCAGGGCATGGACGATCTGACCGCTCGCCTCCGTAAGCCCCGGCGCGCCGCGGCCGATTCCGGTGGCCACCGCCACGGCCAGCTTGCCGCGGTTGAGACCGTTCTGGTGCCGCAGAGAAAAC
>JAABSQ010000397.1 GCA_011390315.1 Desulfobacteraceae bacterium | reverse complement strand
AGCCGCTCCAGGAAAGCCTTGGTGAAACCGTCCACTGCACCGTAGGGGGAATACCCGCCCACCACGACCGCTCCGGCGGCGCGCACTTTTTCGGCCAGGCCCGGATAATCGTCCTTGACCTTGCAGATGTTGTCTTCCTTACACCCGAGGCAGGCGATGCAGGGTTTGATATTGATTTTGCTGAGTTTGACGAATTCGGTCTTGAGACCGGTGGCATCCAGAACCGATTGGATCAGCCGGTCGGTATTGCTGTTTTTGATGGGACTGCCGGAAATGCCGATGACCTGAGGGTTCATACCTGTCGCTCCTTTTTTTTTATCCCTGGTTTAAGGGGGAGTTTACAGTGAGCGACTCGGCGCGTCTGTAGCCCGGGCTACAAACAGACGATAAAATTTATTTTTAGAGAGCCGGTGGATCGGCAATGCGGTCTTTTCTCCCGGTACCTCAGATCACTTCCTGAGGGAGTACCAGTCGTTTGCCCTCCAGGCGGATTTTGCCCGCCTCACGCAGTTCCTTCATGGCCCGGGTGATGCTGACCCGATGAGCGCCGATCAGAAAACTCAGATCTTCATGGGTCAGGGGGAATTGAATCACCAATCCCTGAGGGCTTCGGGTCCCGTGTTCATGGGCCACCCACGAGAGCACCCGGTAAAGCCGGTCTTCGATGTTGCCGACGGTCATGCTGCCGGCCCGGTGGGTGAGCCAGGAGATCTGCTCGCTCAGGTTTCGAATGATCTGAAGGCCGATATTGGGATGGGTCATTACCAGCTTTTCAAACTGATGTCGTCTGAAGCCGCAGGTGAGGGTTTCTTCCATGCAGACGGCACTCACCGGATAATCGGTCTCTTCTGATAGCAGGTTTTCGCCCACTACATCGCCGGCCTTGCGAATATCCAGGGTCATTTCGGTACCGTCCTCCATGATTTTGCTCAGTTTCACCCGACCGCCTTTGATCAGAAACATCTCCTCAGCCGGATTACCCTGGAAAAACAGTACATCTCCCCGGGCCGCCCTTCGCCGCAAAGCGGTGGTGCTCAGGGCTTCCAATTCCTCGGGTTTCAGGTTTTTGAAGATCCACAGGTGACCGATGCAGGTCGGGGACAGGTCGATATCACCGCCTGCGATCTGTTCACATAAGCAGCTCATGAACACGCGTCCTTTATCATTCGCCCACCACTCTCGGAAAATAACAGGAAACCACCCAGTGGGGCTGATCCACGATTTCGCTGATGCGCAGGTCGGCGCAGACGCTGCAGAGCATGTAGGCCGCCACCGGGGCGATTTTGAGGCGATGGGCGATTCGGTCGACCATTTCGTTCACTGCGATTTTGGCGCAGGTCATCAAATCTCGGCCGACCCCCATCGTCACTTCGTATCCTTTTTCATCCAGATGACGGGAGACCGGACCTGTCGTCGTGAAACAGGGAAATCGCATTCGGGCGGACTTGACCAGATCGAATCGCAGGGTGACCTTCATGGGGGTTTCGATGGCGGTGCCGCAGATTTCGCCGTCTCCCTGGGCTGCATGGCCGTCGCCGACGGAAAAAAGGGCGCCGGGAACGGCGATCGGCAGCAGCAGCTCCGAACCGACACTTAAATCCCGGGTATCCAGATTGCCGCCGGTGCGAAGCGGCGTGATCGCCTCGTGCACCCCGGGATCGGCGGGGGCGATCCCCAAGATGCCGGGGAACGGCTTCAAGGGCACCCGAATCCCGGGGCTGAACTCCGCCGGGGCCAGGGTCTTCGGGTTCAATTTCCAGATATGAAGGACCGGGTCCTCGAAACGGTCCGCCAGCAGACCGAATCCGGGAATATTGGCGGTCCATCCCCAGTCGGCGATGTCGATGGCCTCCACCTTGATTTTCAAGGCGTCGCCGGGTCGGGCGCCCTGTACGGCCACGGGCCCGTAGGCCGGGTTGACCCGATCGGAGTCCATCTCCATCAGAATATCCGCGGTGGATGTCGGAGTGATCTGACCGCAGCTGGCGTCGAGGGCGTCGAATTCGACCGTATCGCCGGGAGAGACGGTGATGGCCGGCGGAATGCGTTTGTCCCAGCCGAAATGGTGCTGGTCTCGCGTGATGATATGGTGATCGCTCATG
>JAABSQ010000409.1 GCA_011390315.1 Desulfobacteraceae bacterium | reverse complement strand
CCGGCAAGGCGGGTATCGCGCGACTCGTGATTCGGAAAAAAGAACACCTTTCCGCCCTGATTCCATATGGAAACGCCTTGATTCTGATGATTTTACGGTACCATCAGGAGCTTCGATCTTTGGCCGATTACGACCTTCCCGCCGGCGATCCGAA
Organism: Desulfobacteraceae bacterium; assembly: GCA_011390315.1. Lineage (GTDB taxonomy): Bacteria > Desulfobacterota > Desulfobacteria > Desulfobacterales > Desulfococcaceae > JAABSQ01. The sequence continues at coordinate 19,244 of JAABSQ010000409.1, read as the reverse complement.
GGAGTACCGGATTTCCGACAAGGAGATGGAGATGGCGGTGAATCTGGTGGAAAGCATGTCGGTGGAATGGGCCCCGGAAACCTACCACAATGAATATCGAGAAGCGCTTCTGGCCTGGATCAATGAAAAGGCCGAATCTGAAGGGATCCCCGAAACCCCCTCCAAAAAGGAGGCGCCTTCTAAAAAAGGGGATGTTATCGATATGATGGATTTATTGAAAAAATCGGTGGAACAGACAAAAAAAGAACGCGGAACCGCCAAGGGCAAAGGTCAAAAGAAATCCACCGGCGCCAAAAAGAGCCCTCAAAAGAAGGCGTCCGGTAGCTGACGAACCGAATTCAACATCATGGCAAAATCCAATACATCTACAGGCGATCTGGGCGAATACCAAAAAAAGCGGGATTTTTCGCATACCCCTGAACCCAAAGGCGACAAATCGGGATCGAAGGAGGGGAATCGATATCTGATTCAAAAACATGCGGCCAGCCGGCTCCATTATGATTTTCGGCTGGAACTCGACGGCGTATTGAAAAGCTGGGCCGTTCCCAAAGGCCCGAGCCTCGATCCGAGTGAAAAGCGACTGGCGGTGCATGTGGAAGATCATCCCATCGAATACGGCGAGTTTGAAGGGGTTATCCCGGAAGACGAATACGGGGGCGGCGCCGTCATGCTGTGGGACCGCGGGAAATGGGAGCCGGTCGGTGATCCCGAGAAGGGGTATGCTAAGGGGGACCTCAAGTTCCGCCTTCATGGTGAAAAGCTCACCGGCGAATGGGCCCTGATCGAAATGAAGGGCAAGTCGGGCCGGGACGGCAAAAACTGGCTCCTGATCAAAAAAAAGGATGATGCGGCCCGGCCCCTGAAGGAAGGGGATATTCTCAAAGAAGCCCCGAAAAGCGTGGCTTCCGATAGATCCATGGAAGAGATCGCCGAAGACCGGGAGCGGGTCTGGTCCGGAAAGGGGGAAGTCGATTCCGAAGAGCAGTCCGAGGAAAAGTCCGAGAAAGCGCCCAAAAAAAAGGGACGGAACAAAAAGGCCTCTGATAAAAACGACTTCTCCGAGCCGGGCGACCTGAAAGGCGCCCGCAAAGGCAGCCCATCCAAAACATTCAAACCCCAGCTGGCCACCCTGGTGGACAATCCGCCGGATGGCGACGACTGGCTCCATGAAATCAAGCTGGACGGCTACCGCATTCTGGCCCTGAAGCAAAAAGACGAGGTCCGAATGATTACCCGAAACGGCAAAGACTGGACCGACAAGTTTCAACCGGTGGCCGACGCCCTGGCGGTGTTTCCGGCTGAAGAGGCCCTCATAGACGGAGAACTGGTCGCCTTGGATGCCGACGGCCGCAGCGATTTCCAGACCCTCCAGAACAGCCTTAAAGGAAAGGCGGATGCCGATCTGGTTTTTTACGTGTTCGATCTGCCTTTCTGCGGCGGATATGATCTGACCGGGTCACCCTTGAAGGACCGAAAAGCGGTGCTCAAGGAGAGGTTCGAAGCCATGGGCAACAGCGACGACAACCGGATTCGGTACAGCGATCACATCGAGGGCGATGCCGAATCGGTCTACCGGCATGCCTGCCGCATGTCCCTGGAGGGTGTGATATCGAAAAAGATCGATGCCGGATACGCACAGAAACGGAGCCGGAATTGGCTGAAAAGCAAGTGCATCGAACGTCAGGAGTTCGTCATCGGCGGGTTTACCGAACCCTCGGGATCTCGAATCGGGTTCGGGGCCTTGCTGTTGGGCTATTATCGGGACGGCGACCTGATTTATGCCGGAAAAGTGGGCACCGGGTTCGATGACGATACGCTGAAAAACCTCGGGGAAAAACTCCAGTCGCTGGAAATCGAAGAGCCCGCCTTTGTCGATCCTCCCAAAGGGTATTCAGCCAAGGGATCGCACTGGGTACGCCCGGAATTGGTCGGAGAGGTCGAGTTCACCGCCTGGACAAAGGACGGATATCTTCGCCATCCCTCATTTATGGGCTTGAGAAAGGACAAATCCCCCGAAGATATTGTGCGGGAGGAGCCGAAACCGACCGGGCCCGTCGCGGAAAAAAAAGAAAATTCCGGAGAAAAGCAATCCTCCGCCGGGGGAGCCAAAAAGTCATCCGGGGAAACTGCCGTCGCCGGCATTCATTTATCCAGTCCGGACAAGGTGCTCTATCACCAGCAGGGAACCACCAAAATCGAACTGGCCCGGTACTATGAAAACATAGCCGACTGGGTGCTTCCCTATCTGGTCGACCGACCCCTTACCCTGGTGCGCTGCCCCCGGGGGCATCAGAAGGGGTGTTTTTACCAGCGGCACATGTCCGAAGGTATGCCCGAGGCGGTGGAAACGATTCAGATCGAAGAGAAAAAAGGGGAGGGCCAATATATCTACATTCGGGATCTACCCGGGTTGATCAGCCTGGTTCAACTGGGGGCGCTGGAGTTTCACCCCTGGGGATGCCGCATCGACCGGATCGAACGGCCCGATCAGGTTATTTTCGACCTCGATCCGTCGGCGGAGGTCTCCTGGGACCGGGTCGTGGAAGCGGCCCGGACCGTTGGCGATCGACTGGAGAGCCTGGGCCTGCAATCCTTTGTCAAAACCAGCGGGGGAAAGGGGCTTCATGTGGTATTGCCGCTGACCCGGCGGTCCGACTGGGATGAGGTCAAGGCCTTCGCCCGGGCCGTGGCCAAAGACATTGCCGAAGATGACCCCGACCATTACGTGGCCACCATGAGCAAACAGAAGCGAAAGGGCAAGGTCTTTATCGATTATCTGCGCAACAGCCGGGGCGCGACCAGCGTGGCCGCGTACTCGACCCGGTCGAGGACCGGGGCTCCGGTCTCCGCCCCCATCCGCTGGGATGAACTCACTCCGAGCCTCAAGGCCGATGCCTACACCATCGAAAACCTTCCCAATCGCCTTTCATCTCTGGAAAGCGATCCCTGGGATGGTTTCTGGAATGTGCGGCAGTCGATTACCAAGAAGATTCAGAAAAAATTGGATCTGACCTGAAAATCAGAACCGAAGTCCTTCAATGCGCTCACACCGCGGCCTGAAATAGGGATATTGTAACAGATTCAGCTCATCCGACGTATGTATGCACCGGTTTCGGATATTCCGTTAAGAACTTACACAAAAAAGGAGAACAGAATGCACCTCTTTCTTTCCCGCGTCTTTCTCGTCATCCTGATCTGCACTCATTTTTTCGGCTGCTATGCGCTTCAGCGTTCTTCCGGGGGCGGGCAGACCGATTTCAATCCGCCGAGGGAAGTCGATCCGGCCGATATCGCGTTGCCGGACGGGTTTCAGGCCGAAGTGGTCGCCACCGGGCTCACATTTCCGACCGGCGTCGGATTCGATGATGAAGGCGGCGTCTATGTGGTGGAGGCGGGCTATTCCTACGGCGAGGTCTGGACCACTCCGCGGCTGCTTCGAATCGATCCGGACGGGGACGGTTTTACCGTAATCGCTGCGGGGGGGGACAACGGCCCCTGGACCGGCGTCGATTTTCACAAAGGCGCTTTTTATGTCGCCGAAGGCGGTGAACTCGAGGGCGGCCGCATCGTCCGGATCACAAAGGACGGGAAAATGACCGCTCTGGTCTCGAATCTGCCGAGCCGAGGAGATCATCACACCAACGGACCCGAGACCGGACCCGACGGCTGGCTCTACTTCGGCATCGGCACGGCCACCAATTCCGCAGTAGTAGGCATCGACAATTATAAATTCGGCTGGCTGCAGCGGTACCCCGATTTCCATGACACTCCGTGCCGGGATATCACCCTCACCGGAGAGAATTTCACGACGAAAAACCCATTTGAACCCGAATCCGATGAAAAGGTGGTCACCGGCGCCTTTGTGCCTTTTGGAGAAAAAACAAGTCCGGGGCAGGTCATTCAGGGAGCGGTACCGTGCAACGGCGCTATCCTGCGGATTCAGCCCGAGGGCGGAAATCCGGAGCTGGTGGCCTGGGGATTTCGAAATCCGTTCGCATTCGCCTTTTCTCCGGACGGCCGGCTGTTCACTACAGAGAATCAGTACGACATCCGCGGCAGCCGACCGGTTTTCGGAGCCGGCGATCTGCTCTGGGAGGTGACCCCGGGCGCCTGGTACGGCTGGCCCGATTACCACGGCAACACCCTTCTGACCAAACACAGCCGCTATCAGCCGCCGGGCAAATCGAAGCCGCCGATTCTGATTCAGGACCATCCCGAAACCCCGCCCAAGCCGGTGGCGGTGCTCGGGGTCCATTCCTCTTCCAACGGATTTGATTTTTCCCGGAACCCCGATTTCGGGTATGTGGGCGATGCTTTTATCGCCCAGTTCGGAGACCAGGCCCCCACGACCGGGAAGGTGCTGGCGCCGGTGGGCTTCAAGGTGATCCGGGTCCGGGTGGACGACGGAACCGTCAAGGATTTTGCGGTCAATAAAGGAAAAAAAGGCGGGCCCGCTTCCTGGACCGGCGGAAACGGCCTGGAACGGCCGATGGACGCCAAGTTCGATCCGGAAGGCAACGCCCTGTATATTGTCGATTTCGGGGTCATGATGCAAAGCAAACAGGGCGCCAATCCGGTGCCGGAAACCGGTGTGCTCTGGCGGGTGACGAAGCGCTGAAAAAAACAACCGACATTTGCCGCTTGCCACTCGAACCAGTGTGAGACGCGCAGGCGCGGGAACGAGAGAAAGGAGAAGGGGAATGAAATCGACAGTATTGATCATAGGGGTGTTGGCATGCGGTCTGATCTGGTTGACGGGATGCGGGTCGGCCCGCAGGGGCGCCCCCACCGGGGAGCCGGTGGAAATCACCCGCGGATACGTTGAAGAAGGCCAGCAGGTGTTCATGGCCATGTGTCACCAGTGTCATCCGCGGGGGAGGGCGGGGGTCGGACCCGCCATCAACAACAAGCCGCTCCCCGAATTTCTGATCCGGCTTCAGGTTCGGCAGGGGTTCGGGGCCATGCCGGCGTTTTCGGATAAAATGATCAGTGATTCTGAACTGGAACGGCTGGTCGCCTACCTGTTTCGGCTGCGAAATGCGCCGGAGAGTTAGAAGTCATATCCTATCCACGAACGACCGACCCCGAGGAGGAGTCTCATGCGCATCATCGAACCGCACATTCACAATGTATCGAGAACCACGGACGACTATTACAACATGGCGGTCGCGGGTATCGTCGCCTGCGTGGAGCCTTCGTTCTGGGCCGGCACCGATCGGACTTCGGTGGCCGGATTCGAGGATTACTGGGAGCACATGATCGAATTCGAGACGAACCGGGCCGCGAAGTTCGGGATCAGGCATTACGTCATGCTCAGCCTCAATCCCAAGGAGGCCCGGAATGCGATGGCCGGGGACGTGGTGACGGCCATGGAAACGTATCTCGACAGAAAACCGGTGGTCGGCATCGGCGAAATCGGGCTCGATCTGATCACGGACGAGGAAGAAGAAATATTCCGTATTCAACTGCGAATGGGCAACCAGCGGAAAATGCCGATGATCATCCATTCCCCCCATCAGAACAAGAAGAAGGGCATCGAGCGGATCATCGACATCCTGGAGGAGGAGCGGGTGGCCCAGGAACGGATCGTCATCGATCACAACACCGAAGAAACCATCGAGCTTTCTCTGGAGACCCGGTGCTGGGTGGGAATGACCGTCTACTATGTCACCAAACTGAGCGCGGAACGGGCGGTCAGCATGATCACCCGCTACGGCACCGACCGGATGATCGTCAACGGATCGGCCGACTGGGGCTATTCCGACCCGCTGGCGGTGCCCAAGGTGGCCATGCTGATGCGAAAGAGCGGCCGTTTCTCGGAAGAGGAGGTTCAAAAGGTGGTGTTTAAGAATCCATTTGATTTTCTGAAGCATTCCTCTCGGTTCGATCTCGATGTGCAGGAACCGAAAGCAGATCGACTCAGGGCGGTTTAAATGGGGCGGGTCATTCCCTATCTGCAACTGGCCCGACTCCCCAACGTCTTTACGGCTGTCGCCGATGTTCTGGCCGGGTACCTGATCGTCACCGGATTTCAGATTCGATGGACCGCTTTGTTGGGGCTCATGACCGCCTCGAGCGCAATTTACGCCGCCGGTTGTGTACTCAATGATTTCATGGACCGGGAAATCGACGCTCTGGAGCGCCCGTTTCGGCCCATTCCCTCCGGCCGGATTTCTCCGCACCGGGCCTTTTCAATCGCGCTGATTCTGTTTTCCATCGGCCTTTTCGGAGCCTCCCTGGCCGGTTCGGGGCCGTTCTGGATCGCTTCGTTGCTGGTGGCGTTTGTGGTCGGCTATGACGCATGGGCCAAAAAGAGGTCTGTGGAAAGGCCTCTGGCCATGGCCCTGTGCCGGTCGACCAACCTGGTCCTCGGCATGAGTCCGGCATTCGGGCAGGGTGGCGGCGTCCACTGGATTTTTCCCGTGATCACCCTGGCCTATGTATTCGGCCTGACGGCGCTGAGTCGGTATGAAGTCAGCGGGGGCCTCGGATATGGAAAATGGCTGATCCTCACCCTCTGGATACTGGCCGTCAGTGCGCTTCTCGGGATGAACGCCATGGGGGTGGTGCGGAATTCAAGCATGATCTATCTCGGCATTTTGATTCTGTGGACCGGTCCGGTGTTGGGATACGGGTTGTACAAGGTGTCGCCGGCGCACATCGGCCGGGCAGTAAAATTCCTGATTCTGGGAATACCGGTGCTGGATGCGGTCTATGTATCCGGGATTCACGGGTTTGCCATGGGCCTGCTGGTGGTGCTCTGTCTGGTGCCGGCCTGGCTTTTTTCCCGGTTTTTATATGTGACCTGATGGTGTGAACTTCTGAATTGCTGAAGGAGAAGATATCGATTATGGGACAAAAACGAGTGGTGGTCATCGATGTGGTGGGGCTTCGCCCCGACCATTTTGCACATCCCGAGAACATTCCGAATCTGGCGAAACTGGCGGACACGGGCACTCTGATGACCATGAAACCGGTGTTTCCGGCGGTAACCCTGCCGGTTCAGGCCAGCCTCACCACCGGGGTTTTTCCGGAGACCCACGGGGTGGTCTCCAACGGGTTTTACTTTCCCGAACACCACCAGGTCTCTTTCTGGGAGCAGGCCAGCGGACTGGTGCAGTCCGAAAAGATCTGGGAGCGGCTTCACCGAAAAAATTCCCAATTGAAAACCGCCGTCCTCTTTTTTCAGAATTCCCTTTACGCCGATTGCGAGGCGGTCATCACTCCCAAACCGCTGCACACCGACGACGGGTTGGTTCAATGGTGCTACTCGAAACCGGTGGGATTGTATGAATCGATCAGCGAAAAGATCAACCCGTTTAACCTGTATCACTTCTGGGGTCCCATGGCCTCCATCGAAGGCAGCCGCTGGATCGCCGAATCGGCGGTGGAGGTGATGGACCGAATTCACCCCAATCTCATGTTCGTCTATCTGCCCCACCTCGATTACAGCTCGCAGAAGGTAGGACCCGATGATCCGAGCCTGGCCGACGAATTGAATCAAATCGATCAGGAGGTGGGACGGATCACTCAGGGGATGGATGCGCTCGGAATGAAAGAGGAGACGATCTTTATCGTCCTGTCGGAGTACGCCTTTCACGCCGTTCAGGGGGATGTGGCCCTCAATCGGGTGCTTCGGGAAAATGACCTGCTGTGTGTGCGGACCATAGCGGGCCGGGAATACCTCGACATGGAACTAAGCCCGGCTTTTGCCATGGTGGATCATCAAACCGCCCACATCTACATCAAGCCGGGCCGGAAAACGCAGGTCCGACAGGTGCTCGAACAGGTGGAGGGGATCGATTTTCTACTGGATACAAACGAAAAGCAGAATCTGCGCATCGATCATCCGCGCAGCGGGGACCTGGTTGCCGTGAGCGGACGGGACCGGTGGTTCAGCTATTACTGGTGGCTGGATTCGGGCAAGGCCCCAGATTTTGCAAACCGGGTGGATATCCATCGAAAGCCCGGCTACGATCCCCTGGAGATGTTCCTGGAGCCGGGAACCCACCATATTTCCCGGGACACCCGGCTGATTCAGGGTTCCCACGGGTATCCGCCGGTGGACGAGCGGGACCGGATTCCGCTTCTCATCAACGGGGAATGGCGGGAAACAGCCGGCATGTCGGAGGACTTAAGTGTGCCGGATGTGTTTCATCTGATCGAGGGAATCTTCAACGACGACTGAGAGAATGTCTGAACCTGAGCGGAAAAACCTCCGCGCAGGTGATGTAAATCCAAATTATGAAGGAGGTAACCCAATGTTTCGAAGCAACATGCTTGTATCGATGATCGTACTATCGGCGCTTTTTGTTTTGGTACCCAGCCTTTATGCGCAGCAGACCGGACAGGGGATGGCGGACCCCGATCGACAGGGGGAGGATATGATGGGCCCCGGCGGGTCTTATGATCAGGGCAGGTCCGATCCGTATCAGGGGAATGAGGAGTGGGTGTGCCCGTACTGCGGCAATGAAATGGGACGAGGCCGCGGCCGCGGATATGGAATGGGGCCCGGCATGGGAATGCACCGAGGCCGAGGACGTGGAATGATGATGCACCGCGGTCAAGGTCGGGAGCAGGGAATGATGAGGCAACGGGGCCGGGGCCGGAATTACTACGATCAGCAGCAGTCGCCGCTGGAAAAAGAAGAGGCCAGGAATATTTTGAGAAGTTATCTGGAAAACAGCCGTAACCCCAATCTCAAGGTCGGGAATTTAGAAGACCAGGGGGACGCCTTTCAGGCCGACATCGTCACCAAAGACGGCTCTCTGGTGGATCAGCTGTTGATCAATAAGAATACCGGGTGGATGCGGTCGGTATACTAAAACGGGTTGACAGCGCGGATGTAAAAACGTAAGATTCTTACCATAAAATTTGAATCAAGTGTTAGGGGTGCTCTCCTTTGAGAGCTGAGATCTTACCCTTCGAACTTGACCTGGATAATACCAGCGAAAGGAAACACTGCAACGGGTCCGAAAACCCGGCATGCTGATGAAGCAGGTGCAGTGAAACGCTGTACCTGCTTTTTTTGTTTAGACCGGCTCACACCCAAAAAGGCGTCTCCGGGCGCACTTTTTCGTATTTCGGCATGTCGCCTATCGGCGATATGTCTGAGGAGAAAAGAAAATGAGTACACTCATCGATGAACTCAAAAAAGGCCAACGGCCGGGGTTTCTATCACAAATCGCATCCCATGAATCCCTGGATGAAGAAACCCTGATCGAGCGGGTGCTGTCGGGCCGGGTCGTCATCTGCCGCAACCGCCGGCACGAGTTCGACCCGATCGCCATCGGCGCCGGCACACGGATCAAGGTGAACGCCAACATCGGCGCCTCTCCCACCCAGTGCGATTTTGAAGATGAAATCGTAAAGGTGAAGGCGGCGATCGGTGCGGGGGCCGATACGGTGATGGATCTTTCCATCGCCGGGGATATCGGCGGGTTTCGCAGTCGTGTCTTGGATGAATGCAATATCACCCTGGGCACGGTTCCCGTTTATGAAGCCATGATCGGTCTGCCCCATCCATCCGAGCTGACCCTCGACCGCTTTTTGAAAGTGATGCAAAAACAGGCGGAGGAGGGGGTCGATTTTATGACCATCCATTCCGGGCTGCTGTGGGAGCATCTGCCATCGGTGAAAAATCGGGTACTGGGCGTGGTCAGTCGAGGGGGTTCCATCATGGCGGCCTGGATGAAGCACCATCAGCGGGAAAGTTTTTTGTATACCCATTTCGACCGGATTCTGGAGCTGGCCCGGGAATACGACATCACCATGTCTCTGGGCGACGGTCTGCGGCCCGGTTGCACGGCGGATGCCAATGACGAGGCCCAGTTCGGTGAACTGGAGGTGCTCGGGGAACTGGTGCAGCGCTGCCGGGATGAACATGTGCAGGTGATGGTGGAAGGGCCGGGCCATGTGCCGTATCATTTGATCGAAGAGAATGTGCGGCGGCAAAAAAAGATCTGCCAGGGGGCCCCGTTTTATGTGCTGGGTCCCCTGGTGATCGATTATGCCGCCGGATACGACCACATCGCCGGTGCGATCGGCGGGGCCCTGGCCGCCTGGTTCGGCGCCGATTTTCTCTGTTATGTGACCCCGGCGGAACATCTGCGGCTGCCCACCATCGAAGATGTGCGGGAAGGGGTGATCGCCTCCAAAATCGCCGCCTCGGCCGTGGATCTGGCCCGAAACCATCCCCGGGAGATCCAACGGAATCTGGCCATGTCCGAAGCTCGACAACGATTCGACTGGGAGGGTCAGCAAAACCTGGCCATTGATCCCGCCAAATTCTGCGACTACCTGGAAAAGGTTGATCCGGATACCGAAGGCGATCCGAACCAGGCCTGCTCCATGTGCGGCGAATGGTGCGCCCTCAAACGGGCGAACAGTCGCTGATCCGCTGTGACCGGTTCGGTCCGGAAGTGGTGAAAGGGGATCAGGGAGAGGAAGGCGCCTTTTCTTCGGTCTCTTTCAGAATGGTTTCCTCCATCGGACGGGACACATCCTCCCGGGGCGCCAAAACCGTAAAGGTGGTTCCCTTGCCCCGGGTGCTGGCGACCTGAATATCCCCGCCCATTTCCCGAAGCGCCTTTTTGGCGCTGGCCAGAGAGAGCCCGGTGCCCGATTCCCGAGTGGTGAAGAAGGGGACGAACATTTTGGGCATATGTTCCGGCTTGATCCCCTGACCCTCATCCTCCACCTCCATCATGCAGTGAGAGCCATGCCGGCGGGAACGAACCCGGACGGTCTGACCGGGAGAGGAGACCTCCAGGGCGTTGGTGATGAGCTTGTCTAAAATCCAGCCGATTTTACCGACATTGACCTGAGACGGGCACCCTTTCTCGTCCGGATCGGCCGTCAGGTGGATGCCGCCGGCCCGGGCCGCCTCCTGGTGGTGACCGACCCGGTCCTGAATAATGGTGTTGAGATCTTTGGAAATCGTCTGAATTTCCTCGGTGGGGACGAAGAGTGAAAGCGTCTCCACCAGTCTTTCCAGGCGATTCATTTCCTGATTGAAATCGAGATCCAGTTCGGTGCACTGCAGGGCTTCTTTCTCCCGACACAACCCCTTGAGGGCGCCGAGGATGTCCCGCATTTCATTTCCGACGGCGGTAGCGGCCCGGCCGAGCACCGCCAGTTTTTCAGAGCTGATCATCTTTTCCTGGTGTCGGCGTTGCCGGTCCACCAGCCATCCCAGGACCACGGCCACAAGGTTGAAAATGAGGATCTGGCTGAACACCGTGACGGCGTTGCTGTGTGCATTGTCATAAATGTAGACATGGGGTGCATAGATGAGGCTGATGATGATCGATGTCGCCAGACCGGCTTGCAGCCCGAACCAGAAACCGGCCAGAATGATGGGGATGAAATAGAGCTCCCGGTGGAGAATGTGCAACCCGATCTGACCTCCGGCGGTGGTGTAATGGATCACGGAGATCACCGCCGTCAGCCCGATGATGGTCAGCAGTTTGGTATTTTTGGCTCTCAGTTCCATTTGGTCTCCTTTCACTTACTTCCTTATTGAAAAATATAATCGTTGATCGCGCAAATGTCATGCCCTGAATTTGGCCTGTCAAAATTTCTCCTAAAATCGGCTTGAACAAGTCAGGCATGCGCAGAAATTGCGCTCATCAGGATGGAATCCGATGGAAAATGCGAAAAAAATTTGCACCCTTTCATCGGGATTGCTATTTTTTTTTGGATGATCCCTATTTTGCTAAAGAGTTTATAATGCAACTACCGCATCCCAAAACCTTGTACCTGCCCGCGCTTTCCATCGTAGCCATGGTGCTGATGCTGCTGCTGTTTATCGGGTTTTCGACCTATCAGAACCTGGATCGGGCCCGAACCCATGCCCTTCGGTTCGTTCACCGGGAAGGGGTCGCCCTGATGCAGGCGATCGAAGCCGGCGCCCGGGCCTGGATGATGACCCCCATGTGGCAGGGGGATTCCGTGGAAAGGCTGATTGTGGAAACCGGCCGAAGCAAAGACATCGCCTATATTTATCTGGTCGATCCCGGCGGTCGGGTGATTTATCAATCCGGCGCCTCGATCGACTCGGCGATTCCCGACTGGCGGCCGGATTTTCCTGGTGCGGACCGGATGGCGAGCCGATTTCGAAGACTGCCGAACGGCACTCCGATATACGAGCTGACCAAACCCTTCGAACCGGTGCCGGCGATGATGAAAGGCATGGCTTCCGATCATGCGCGGATGATGCGGCGCCATTTCTCTGAGTCGCATCTGCACGAAGATGCCGTTCTGGTGATCGGGCTCAAGATGACGACTTTTGAGGAGGCCCGGCAAGAGGATCTCCATCATGCCTTCGTGATGGCGGCCATTCTGGTGGCCTTGGCCGTGGGCGCTTTCTTTTTCATTTTCGTCATTCACAGCTACCATCGAATGAATCGGATTCTGAAGCAGACCCGGGATTATACCCAGCAGGTGGTGGACAGCATGGCCAACGGACTGCTGAGCATCGATGCCGAAGGCCGGGTGCTCACCTTCAACCATCTCACCCTGGCCCTGCTGGGGTTGGATCGGGACGCACTTGAGGGAATACACCTCGGGACCGTCTTTGACTTTCAACTGACCGGCATTGCCGAGACCCTCACCCGCTGTCGATCGTTTTTGGACCGTGAAGTGCTCCACCGAACCCCAGCCGGAGAGGACATTCCCCTTGCCCTGAGTGTCACCCCGATTTCGAACGGATTCGGCAACTGCGACGGCGCGGTGGTGATTCTGCGGGATCTTCGGGAGATCAAACGGCTGGAGGAGCGGGTGCGGCGGACCGAAAAGCTGGCGGCTATCGGAAAGATGTCGGCCGCGGTGGCCCATGAAATCCGCAATCCTTTGTCCTCCATACGCGGATTTGCCCAGTTTCTGGGGCATGCCCTGAAAGACCGTCCCAAGGAAGGAGAGTACGCCGCCATTATGGTCAAGGAGGTGGATCGGATCAATCGGGTGGTCACCGACCTGCTCACCTTCGCCCGCCCCATGGAGACCGTCCCGATTCCATCGAATGCGGACGAGCTGATCGACCATACCCTCCGTCTGGTGGAGGCGGACGCCGATGCCCGTAAAGTCGGTCTTGAAAAACGGGTATCGACTGAACTCGGCGCCGTCTATTTCGATTCGGGTCAGATGACCCAGGTGCTTCTCAACCTGATTCTCAACGCCCTTCAGGAAGCAAAACCGGGGGATGCGCTGGAAATCGGGGCCGCTCCCGAGGATGGGGGCGAGGGGCTGTTGATCTGGGTGGCGGACGAGGGACCGGGGATTGCTCCCGAGCACATCGACCGGATCTTCGATCCTTTTTTCACCACCCGTGAAAAGGGAACCGGCCTGGGATTGGCCATTGTTCAGAAGATCGTGGAAAACCACCAGGGACGGATTCTGGTGGAAAGCCCGGTTCCGGGCAGGGATCGCGGCAGTCGATTCACCATTCGCATTCCTCAGGAGCGTTTGCAGGAAGGAGACCATGAACCCGAAGATTCTGATCGTGGATGATGATGAATCCCATCGCCGCATGCTGGAGGCGGTGCTGACCGCCGAAAAGTATGCGGTGGCCCATGCCGAAGACGGGCGCCAGGCGGTCTCCGCCGTGGAGGACCGGTTTTACGACTTGATCCTGATGGATGTCCGCATGAGCCGGATGGGCGGCATTGAAGCCCTGAAACAGATCAAGGAGATCAGCCCGGGGATTCCCATCATCATCATGACCGCCTATGCCTCGGTGGGAACTGCGGTGGATGCACTCAAATCCGGGGCCTATGATTATCTGACCAAACCTCTCGATATCGACGAGTTGAAAATCCTGGTGGACAAGGCCCTCCAATTTCGCCGGCTGGAGCAGGAAAACCGCCACCTCAGAGAACGGATCGGGGACCAGTTCGATTTTTCCAACATTATCGGCCGCAGCGCCGCCATGAAAAAGCTTTTCGAAACGGTCTCTCTGGTGGCGCCCACCGAGGCCACCGTTTTGATCGTGGGCGAAAGCGGCACCGGCAAGGAACTGATCGCCAACGCGATTCACCAGAACAGCCCCCGCCGGGACAAGCCCTTCATCACCGTCAACTGCGCGGCCCTGCCTGAAACCCTCCTTGAAAGCGAACTTTTCGGCCATGAAAAGGGCGCCTTCACCGGCGCCACCGGGCGCAAACAGGGCCGCTTTCGGCAGGCCCATACCGGCTCCATTTTTCTCGACGAAATCGCTGAAATGTCCTCCGCGCTACAACCCAAACTCTTGCGAGTGCTTCAAGAGCAGAGTTTCGAACCGCTCGGGGGGGCTCAGACCATTCAGGTGGATATTCGGGTCATCGCGGCGACCAACCGGCGTCTGGAGACCGAAATCGAGACCGGCCGCTTTCGGGAAGACCTGTATTATCGACTCAATGTCGTGACCCTGCCGATTCCGCCCCTCCGGGACCGGCGGGAGGATATCCTTTTGCTGGTCGACCATTTCCTCAAAAAATATGCCGAAAAGAACCGGCGGCTGATCAAAGGATTCGCCCCCCGTACCACGGATCTTCTCATGCGGTATTCCTGGCCGGGAAATGTCCGGGAGCTTGAAAACGCGGTGGAGCGGGCCGTGATTCTGGCCCGGGGAGACATGATCAACCCCGAAGACCTGCCCGATGCGATCCGGATAACGGACCCCGAAGACGAGTCGACCGCCGCGCCCTCCTTTCGCCCGGGCAAATCCCTCAAAGAGATGGAAAAAGAAATGATCCTGCAAACCCTCGAAGGCACCGAAGGCAACCGCACCCGCACCGCCGAAATTCTCGGCATCAGCCGGCGGACGCTTCAGATGAAGCTGAAGGCGTATGGGGTGAATCCGTGATGTCGAAGCATTGCATGCAAATGGTTTTCATCATCCATACAGGAGCCTTGAGAATACCAACCGAATGGGCTATGATTTATCTGTTTTCGTAAGGAATCCTAATCATGAAAAGAGGTATGGATATGCCTTCTGAATATCGACTGTCCCGGATTCGGTTGAAGAATTTCAAAAATCTGCAAATGGATGAGGGGGGCCTCCAATTGGGGAAATTGAATATTCTCATCGGGCCGAATGGATCGGGGAAAAGCAACCTTCTTCGGGTCTTACAGTTTTTGAAAGAGGCGGTTATTTCCGAAGATGTAGAATCCCAAGGGGTGTCCGCCTTTGAACAGTCCATCCATTCCCTTGGGCATCTACGGATTCTGGACGGGACCATCCATCCGCCTGGTATCGTCCACTTTGGTTTTGATTTTAAATCTATGAATGGGAAGTCCGGCAGCATTCATTATGATTTTGATTTAAAGGCACAGGACACCCACCACGTATTCAAATGGGGAGAAAATATTAAGGAAGGGGGCGCTTACCCGAAAAACAAACCCCCTTTTGTGTACCAACAAAAAAGCGGTTCCCCTGTTGGAACGGTTTCCTTCTTTAAGGATGAAAAAAAGGACGAAATCCAACTCGAAAATCTGGACACCCTTCCCTCGAACCGGCTGGCGCTGAATGCGATTCCTGAACTGCTGGAGGGAAAGGGGCTTTCCCCGGATCTGACGCCGGTCTACAAGGTTCGTCGGCAGTTGATCGAGGGCCTGTCCGGGTGGCGATTTTACAATGCCAATGAAATGAATTTAAAGGACATACGGGAATCGGAGCCAAAAATCGGACCTGCGGATATGCATGTGTCTTCCTCCGGTCAAAACCTGCCGATCGTCTTTCATAACCTGTATCAGCAGTATGTCGATTTCGAAGATCGGATCAATGAGGCGATGCGGTCTGTTCTGCCCGGCACAAGCAAAATTCGTGCGATTCCATCAGGACGTCTCCGGTTGACCATAGAATGGCATATGGAAGGAATGGGGGAACGGTTTTATTTGAGCGATATGTCGGACGGCTCGGTCCGGATGTTGTGCTGGGCCATTACCCTTCTTTCTCCCGAACCGCCTGCTTTGTTGGTGATCGATGAACCGGAAGTCGGTCTTCACCCGGCCTGGATGAAGACACTGGCGGAATGGATTGCATCCGCCGCCGAGAAGACGCAGGTGATCGTGACAACCCACAGCCCTGATTTGCTGGACCATTTTACGGATCGACCCCGGGATATCATCTGTTTTAAATACGATGGTCACCGGCACTTCACACCGAAACCGTTATCCGAAGCCGCTCTGACCTCAAAATTGGAAGAGGGCTGGGAGCTGGGGGATCTTTACCGGATCGGGGACCCTGCTATCGGGGGCTGGCCATGGTAGTGTGGCTGTTCGCCGGAGGGGGTGAAGGGGAAATTCAAGGGTTAGTGCCTTTCTTGAGAAAAAATTTTCCTCATTGTAAATTTGAAAGATACACCCCCGTTGCTCCCAAAAAAGGGCCGAAACCCGGCAAACCCATCCATGCACTCGGCAAAACCGGTAAGAATCTGTCCAAACAGATCAAGTACCAATTATCCTCCGCATTGCGGTTCGGCACCTGCGATTGCATTCTGGTAATCGATGATCTGGATTGCCGGGATGCTGGAAAGCAAAGCCGGGCTTTCAACCAGGCGATCGACTGCGTTCCAGGGGGTGACGGTATTTACCGCTTAATCGGGTTTGCCTCTCCGGAAATCGAATCCTGGCTTATCGCCGATTGGGATAATACATTTGCGAAGCATTCCGATTTCAGAGGGTATCATGAGAGATTGCGATATGTGTTGAGCCACGAGTTCTCAGTCGCTTTCGATGATCCGGAGTCCTTTTCGGGATACGACAAGACGAAAGATGCCTGCAAAGAAAAGCTCTCCGAAATCATTGTGAGGGCGATAGAATATCTCGGATCTAGTTTGGATGTTCCGGCCGTTTCGTATAAAAAAGGAATCCACACCCCCGTTTTGCTCATCAGTGCCCAAGCGGCGAAAATCGCCGGGAAATGCAAACTGTTCGGGGATATCTATGCCTATCTCACTAGAAATTCCATTAGGCGATAAATGGGCAACCCATAAATATTGTCAAGAGATGAGCGGCTTTTTTCAACTATCCAAATATTTGGTATGAAACCGCGTCCCCGACGGAAAAGCCAGCCCGAAAACCTGATCCAGCACTTTCAGCAGTTCTTCGTCATCCGCCAGAGTTCGGCTGGAGACGGTCTGGCCGTCATCGGTGATCAGTTCGTAATTGCGCAGAAATCTTCTTGCCTCGGGCTGAGTGTGCTGGGCGATGAGGATCTGTACGAACATGGAGTCGGGGTGGGTCGAGGTGTAGTAGTTGGCCATATGGTAGTCGATCCACTCCCGGGGCTCCAGGGAGAAGGCATAGAGATCGATCCAGGAACCCTCCCGATGGGATTGGAGCACCCAGTGCTCGTTTTCGTCCACCAGGCGGTAGGTCCAGGCAAACTGGGGTGTAGGTTCGTCCGGCGCCAGGCGGATGGGCCGCATCAGCCCTTCGGCTCCGAACCCGACATCGGTCAGCCAGGAGACCCCGTCCACCGTCACCTTCAGGAGCATGTGAGTGCGAGGCCGGATCTGCAGGGTCCGGTATCGAACCCGGGCGGCCAAGGGGGTCACTTCAAACCCCAGCTTTCGAAGCACCGCATACAGAAGCAGGTTCTGCTCGAAGCAGTACCCCCCGCGTTTTCTTTGAATGAGCTTGTCCACCAGGCTGTTTAAATCGAGGCGGATCGGCCGGCCCAAAAGGATATCCAGGTTTTCAAAGGGGATATGGGTGGCATGGGCGAGGTGAATCGATTCCAGCACCGGGAGGATGGGGGACACGTCTCCCTCGTATTCGATTCGTGCCAGATAGGAGTCCAGGTCCGAATCCGATAGGGCCGAAAACGCTTTCATCAGATCTTATGATTTCCGTCCGATTCGCCGTCGTGAATATGGCCGGCGGGATGAGCGATCGCCTGTGAGTGGTCGGCGTCCGGGCGACCGGATTTTTCTCATCCTTCCGAATGCGGTTTCTGCTGCCAGGGCCATTTGCCGGTCATCTCCACCTCCAGGGCGAAGCTGAGGAAGGTTCGAATGGCCACGATAATCGCCAGCACAGTGACGCTGTGCAGGGATAATTCCACCGCAACCGTGTTGATGATATCCGCCGCCACCAGAAATTCGAGGCCCAGCAGAATACCGCGAATGAGGCGACTGCGGGTTTTCTGAAAAATAATGCCGGCATCGGTTCCTTGAAAGAGCCTGAAGAGGGCGTAACCGAGGGCGTACAGAGACAGGCCGGTAATGATTCCCAACCCGAGAATCTCCAGGATGGCCGCACACCATTCGGCCATGGGTTTGACGATTTCATTCAAAATCGGGAAATATATCCTGTAAAATGGATAAGAACTGATGAATGCTCACCGGTTTTTCCAGAAACCGGGTGAAACCGACCTGTTCACATTCAACTCGCATCTCTTGGGATGCATAACCGCTCATGGCATACAATTGAATGGATGGGTCATGTTTTCGAATCTGTCGCCCCAACTGCACCCCGTCGGTGCGGGAGTGGAGGTGAAGATCGATAAATGCCACCGGTATGTTCTTCTCCTGCAGTATCTTCATGGCTGCGTCGGGAGACCGAGCGACAAAAGGCAGATAGCCGTTTCTGGACAGGGCCTTCCGGCACATGGTCAGAATCTGATTTTCGTCATCGACGACCAGGACCGGTTTTTCTTCCATCGCATGATTCCCTTGTTCCGATCGAACCTTTTCGAAGGTCAGGATCAACGCGCCGAGGGATCGCCTTCCGGTTTGCAGAGCATCGGGCATTTCGCAGAAGACCGAATCGGCCGTTCTTCTATCATCCTCTCTACTCGGCGCTGAGTATTACTTATCTCATAGGGGTTTTGGTGTAAAGAAAAAACCGAGGCTGGTAAGTGCCGCATCGTGCCATCGTATCAGAAAGTCATCCATGGGATCTCCTGCGTCTTCCGTTTTAAATCCTTCTCCCGCATCTCCCGTGGCCGCATGGGCATGGTGATCGATTCCGATATAAGTTGAATCTTCCCAAAAAAATGGTGGAAGCCAAGCGCCATCGACCCCATTCAGAGAGAGGGTGACCGGCGACTGACTCATGACCGCTTACTACTTGCCGGGATTATACCTTATATTCCGCCACAATCGCATTCAACTCCTCGGCCATGGCGCTCAGGGTTTCCGATGCTTCGGTGGAGGAGCGGGTGGAGACCACGAAGTTGTCGATGCCTTCGGAGATCTGCTTGAGGGTCAGCAGGATCTGTTCGAAGGCGTTGACCTGCTGGCGGATCGACTCCGTGATCT
>JAABSQ010000396.1 GCA_011390315.1 Desulfobacteraceae bacterium | reverse complement strand
CTCGATGGCGGTCTGAAGCCGCTTTTTGGTCATGTCGAGCTCGGATTCCAGCTCCTTGACAGTGGCATCGGCCTTGCTTTCGCCTGGCAGGGACTGGGTCTCCGGGTCCGTTTCGATTTCATCGAAGATCACCAGGAAAAAGCCCTGAAGGTCGTTCTCTTCCACCGCCCGCACCCGCACCGCCACCTGTGCCGGTTCGGCCTCGATCCGCATGGGGATCGGTTTGGAACGGGCCGGGCCGCCGCTCTCCCGGGCCGCGTGCAGGGCCGCCCGCAGTTCGATGCGAAGCGGACCCTTGACCAGTTTGAACAGGTTGTTGGTCGGCTCGCCGCCGGGCAGCTGAAGGTATCGGCCGGCATGGGCCGAATAGTGGACCACCTCGTGATTGTCGTTCACCAGAATGGAAGGCGGGGCGTAGCGTTCGACTATTTTTTCATGAAGGGGGCCGAATCCGGGCCGCAATTTACCGGTCCGGGCCGGCGGCTCTCCGGATTCGTTCCGCTCGAATCCATGAGGACTCAGGGTCAGGCGGAACTCCCGGGTGGGTACGTCCCTCCGGTGGTAAAGGCAGTGGTCTTTGTTCTCGGGGATAAAGAGATCCGAGCGCTCCATGGTTTCGGAGCTGCCCAGGAGCAGGTGTCCGCCTTTGTTGAGCGCATAATGGAAAATCCTGGCCGCGTCCTCCTGGCCGTTCCGCTGAAGATAGATCAGCAGGTTTCGGCAGGTGATCAGATCGAGATGGGCGAAGGGCGGATCATGGAGCAGATTGTGGTGCGCGAAGAGGATAAGTTCTCGCACATGCTTTCGAATGCGGAAGCTGTTGTCCTCTTTGGTGAAGAACCGCCGCAACCGGTCTTCGGAAATATCGGTGCGGATCGATTCGGGGTAGACCCCTTCCCGGGCCTTTTTCAGGACGCTCTCGTGCAGATCGCTGGCAAAAACCTGAATCTGGGGCGGATTTTCCCGCCGGCCCGCCTCCTCCATCAGAAGGATGGCCAGGGAATAGGCCTCTTCTCCGGTGGAGCAGCCCACGACCCAGACCCGCACCTGGTCTTCCGCAGATTTTCCCTCGAAAAGCCGGGGAATCACCTCTTTTTCGAGCAGCCCGAAGGTCTCCCGGTCCCGGAAAAATTCGGTGACCGTGATCAGCAGGTCGTCGGCCAGGGACCGGACCTCTTCCCGACTGTTCCGCAGGAGCTGCAGATAGCGCCCGATCTTCTCCACCTGGTTGAGCTGCATTCGGCGGTGGATGCGGCGCATGATGGTGGAGCGCTTGTAATGGCTGAAGTCGCGTCCGGTGACGGTGCGAAGGTGGGCGAAGATCTTCTGAAGGACCCGTTCGGCATCCTCGGGATCCACCCGCTCGGGGGTCGCCGCGGGTACCTGCGGCTCGGTTCGGGCGAACCGAAGGATGTGCTCCGGCATCTTCTCGATCGTCAGAATCCGGTCGACCGCTCCCGAGGCGATGGCGCTGCGGGGCATGCCGTCGTAATCGGCCTCTTCCGGGTCTTGGGCGATGGTCAGCCCGCCGTGCTCCTTGATCTGCCGAAGCCCCAGGGTGCCGTCGGAGCCGGTGCCGGTGAGAATGATGCCGACGGCCTGGTCCCCGTGGGTTTCCGCCAGGGTGCGCAGAAAATGGTCGATGGGGGCACGCTCCCGCCGCTTTTCCTCCAGCTTCGACAGCCGCAGGTGGGTGTCGATGGTGTTGAGGTTGGCGTTCGGGGGAATGATGAAGATCCGGTCCGGCTCCAGGGCCACCGTTTCGGTCACCTGCTGCACCGGAACGGGGCAGTGGGGTTGAAGAATTTCGGTGAGATGACTCTCCCGGTCCGGGGAGAGGTGGACGATGACCACATAGGCCATCCCCGTATCCTTGGGAAGTCGGCCGAAGAGGTTTTTCAGTGCGTTCAGGCCGCCGGCCGATGCCCCGATGCCCACGATATGGAAATCATTCTTTCGGTCGGCGTCGACGGCGGGGTTCGATTTTGGTTCGGGATCGGCGGACAATGTGCCGTCGGGTTCGTTCTTTTCCTGTTGGTTCAATTCGTTTATCCATTGGCCGCTCATGCGACAGGTGGTGAGACTTCTGGTATGAAAATCGATGGTATATTTTAAAATTATACTTTTTTTGGACAAAAAGTCAATCGGCAGTTTGTCTGGAGTTTGTCGAGTTGGCGGCCGGGCCGTTGATCCATATATTTGCCATGGAGAAGGCCTCCGCCTCCGGGCGGAATCCGGGAATCCGCCCGGGCCGGAACAGAAGGTTTTGTTTGACAAGAATGTCGGTGTCATTTAAGCCTTTGTCTCAAGGAAGAAAAAGAAACCCCCAAAAGCCTGCTGAAGCGGGCTCGCCCTTGGAGGGAATACCACCTGCTGTCGCAGATCAGAAATCCTCATGAATGAAAAACAGTCCCATGATTCCCCGAAAAAAAAAGCCGATGTCGACGCCCTGATCGAGGAACTTCGAACCTACCAGGCGGAGCTGGAGATCCAGAACGAAGAGCTGCGAGGCGCCCAGAAGGCCCTTGAACAATCGCGGGATCGGTATTCGGTGCTGTATCATCGATCCCCGGTGGGATATCTCATTCTGGATCGGGCCGGCATGATTCTGGATGTCAATCAGACCTTCGCCGGAATGGTGGACCGGGACCCTGCACGCCTGGTCGAAAAACCCTTTGCGCGATTGATCGAAGAGGCCGACCGGCGCCTGTTTCATTCGAGGTACCGGGCCTTCTTCAATCATCCGGAGCGAAACACCATCGAGCTTCGGCTGACCCCGGAAGCCGGGCCTGCCCGCCACGTCAAGATTGAAGGACGGAGTCTGACTTCCCTTGAAAGGGCGCCGAACGGGCCCGAAGATCAGGTGCTGATCGCGCTTCACGACATCACCCAAAGCAAAGAGATGGAATCGGCCCTGAGGGAGAGCGAAGTAAAATACCGGACCCTGGTGGAAAACTCCCCCGGCATCATGTATCGCTTTTCGGAAAAAGCGGGCGGGTTTTTCATCTCCCCACGGGTTGAGGAGGTTCTCGGCTATACCGCCGACTATCTGATGGCCCATCCCTTTACCTGGTACCAATCGATCCATCCCGAAGACAGGGAAGAGGTGGATCGGGCCCTTTCGGAGGTCAAGCAAGGGGCGGCGGCCTTCGATATCGAATACCGGATCAGGGACAAGAAAGGCCGCTGGCATTGGTTCAGGGATCGCTCCATCGGCATCATCGATACCGAGGGCGGCGTGATCATCGAGGGTCTCGCCGCGGACATCACCGACCGGAAAACGGCCGAACAGGACCTGAAAGCCAGCGAAGCCAAATTCCGCACCCTTTTTCACGGGGCGGCGATCCCCTTGTGTTACGTCGACAGCCACGGGGCGATGGTGGATATCAACGCCAAATTCACACAGGTCTTCGGGTATACCGCCACCGATATCCCCACCCTCGAGGACTGGTGGACGGCGGCTTACCCTGACCCGGCGTATCGAAAAAAGGTGATAGCCGCCTGGGAAGCGTCGGTGGAGGCGGCGGAAGCGGATCATACCGACATTCAGCCGGGGGAGTATCAGGTGACCTGCAAAAACGGTGAGGTCCGGGATGTGATCATTTCCGGCACCGCATTCGACGGGCAGTTTCTGGCCACCTTTATCGATCTCACCGATCTCAAACAGGCCGAGGAACGCTTCGAGAATTTTTTCAACCTGGTTTCAGATATGCTCTGCATCGCCGACATCAACGGCCGCTTTCGAAGGGTCAATCCCGCGGCCCGGGACATTCTCGGGTATTCGGTAAATGAATTGCTCGAAAAACCCTTCCTGGAATTCGTCCATCCCGAGGACCGGGAGAAAACCCTTCAAGTGATTCAGGACCATCTGGAGCAGGGAAGGGATGTGATCAATTTTCAAAACCGCTATATCTGTAAAAACGGCTCCGTCAAATGGCTGGAATGGACTGCGCACCCGGATCTTGACCGGGGGGTCTCTTTTTCGGTGGCCAGGGACTGCACCGAACGGATGAATATGGAGAATGCGCTCAAGGAATCGGAGCTGTGGATGCGCAATATCTTCAATTCTCTCCAGGAAGCGGTTCTGGTGGTGTCTCCCCGGCGGGATCTGATCAACCTCAACCGGGCCGCCCGGGATATTTTTGGATACACCGCCGAAGAACTGTATGATCGACCCACCGATATCCTGCATGTGGATCAGGCCCATTTTTCGGAATTCGGCAGACGAATCCAGGCCGCCTTCGATAAAGGGATTCCGGCGGAATTCGAATTCCTCGCCAAACGGAAAAACGGAGAGGTGTTTCCCACGGAGCATACGGTCACGCAACTCAAAGATGAAGGCGGCGCCGTTCTCGGCATCGTCAGCGTGGTTCGGGATATTTCGGAAAGGAAAAAATCGGAAAAAGAAATGCAGGAGATGGTGGCCGAACTGGAGCGCTCCAACACCGAACTTCAACAATTCGCCTATGTGGCCTCCCATGACCTTCAGGAGCCTTTGCGCGCCATCGCCGGATTTTTACAGCTGCTTCAGGCCAGGTGCGGCGACCGGCTCGATGAAAAAGGCCACCACTACATCGACCGTTCGGTGGGCGCGGCCCAGAGAATGCAAAACCTCATCAACGACATTCTGAAGCTGTCCCGGGTCAACACCGGGGGGCAGCAGTTCGTCATGACCGATCTCAATGCCGTGCTGAACCGGACCCTGGACGACATGAAGCCCACGATTCGAAACACCGGCGCACAGATCACATCCGCAAAACTGCCCGAGGCGCCTGTGGATGCCCATCAGATTCAGAGCGTCTTTCAGAACCTGATCCATAACGCCTTAAAATATATCGAAGACCGGCCCCCGGTGGTAGAAATCGGTTGTGAAGAATCCGATGATGTGTTTTGTATATCGGTAAAAGACAACGGCATCGGCATCGACCCGAAATTTCATGACCGGATTTTTCTGGTTTTTCAGCGGCTGCACACCCGAAAAGAATATCCCGGCACCGGGTTGGGCCTGGCCTTGTGCAAAAAAATCCTTGAACGGCACGGCGGAAAAATCTGGGTGGATTCCGAACCCGAAAAAGGATCCGTATTTTATTTTACACTGCCCAGGAATGTGGAGAATCGATGAATCCGGAAGAGACCATCAGATCGGCCCAGGTGCTGCTGGTGGAAGACAGCGAGGACGATGTGGAACTGACCCTGGCCGCTCTGGAAGAGTCCCGGGTGCGGATGAACGTCCATGTGGTGCCCGAAGGGCGGGCCGCCATGCGGTTTCTGCTCCAGGAAGACGAATTCAAAGAAAAGCCCCGGCCGGACCTGATTCTTCTGGATCTCAACCTTCCGATGATGGACGGCAGGGAGGTGCTCAAAGAGATTCGGGAAAACCCCGACCTCACCGATATTCCGGTGGTGGTGCTGACGACCTCCGAAAGTGAAGAGGACGTTTTGAAAATGTATCAATTGCATGCCAACTGCTATATCACCAAACCGGTGGATTTCAACCAGTTCACCAAGGTCATTCGGCAGATCGAAGGCTTCTGGCTGCAACTGGTGAAGCTGCCGCCCAAACGAGGTATGTCATGAGCCGAACCATCGAGGTATTGGTGGTGGAAGACAATCCGGATGACTATTTTCTGCTGGAGGAGCTTCTAACCGGTTCGGAAGAAGAAAAGTTTACACTCCATCAGGAAGAACGGCTGGAAAACGCCATCGCTTTTGCCCGGACCCATCCGGTGGATGTCGCCGTCATCGACCTGTCGCTCCCCGACAGTTCGGGCCTGGATACCTTCCGCGAGTTTCACCGGGCGTTTCCTCTGATTCCGGTGGTCATCGTCACCGGCTCCAAGGATCAGGAATCGGCTTTGAAGGCGGTCCAGGACGGGGCTCAGGATTTCGTATACAAAGGGGAACCCTCCACCACCGCTATGGTTCGGACCCTGCGCTACGCCATCGAACGCCAGCGCCTGACCACCGAGCTGAAAACGGCCCTGAACCAGGTCAAGCAGCTCAAGGGCCTGCTCCCCATCTGCTCACACTGCAAACGAATCCGCGACGACCGGGGATACTGGAACCAGATCGAGAGCTATATCCGGGACCATTCCGAAGCCGAATTCAGCCACAGCATCTGCATGGAATGCGCCCGGAAACATTATCCGGAATTATATTTCGGGAGCGAGGACTAGCGGGAACCGGCGTCCTCCGCCTGAATCCGCGGTTCGGACGAACCGATTTCATAGCCGTTTTCGTTTTCCACCGGCGCCGAGATCCGCACATCGGTTCCCCGGCCGCGGGCCGAGGTCAGTTCGAGGCGGCCGCCGAACTGAGACAGCCGTTCACGCAATTTGGAGAGGCCGATGCCGGTTTTTCGGTCGTCATTTTTGGACATTCTTGCGAGTTCCTCGGGGTCGAATCCGCGGCCGTGGTCGGTCACCCGGGCGGTGATCATGCCGTCTTCTCTGGCCAGGAACACGCGAACGGCGTCGATCTCGGCATGGCGGTGGACGTTGAAGAGAAGCTCCCGAAGGGTGCCGTAGAGAAAGACCCGAAGGTCTTCCGGCAGCGGGTCGATCTCGCCCTCCCGGATCAGGTCCACCGTCAGACCGAGTCGCTGCTTCATGAGACCGGCCAGGTGGTCCAGGGCCGCCCAGAGGCCGACTTCATACAGCACCGCCGGGCTCAGATCAAAAACCAGAGACCGGGTGGCGTCCAGGGCCTGGGATGTCCATGCGCAGACGGTGTCGACGTGCCGGCGCAGGGGCGGGTCCGATATCCGGTGGGAGATGTTTTGAAGGGTGAGGCTGCACGCGGCCAGAAGCTGCTGCACGTCATCATGAAGTCCTTCGGCGATTCGCCGTCGCTCCCGCTCTTCCGCAGTGGCGGCTTCGTGGGCCAGCCGCCGAATCTGCTCCCGGGACCGGCGAAGCGCCGCGGTTCGGTTTTCCACCCGCTCTTCGAGATCGGCATTGAGCCGCAGCAATTCCTCTTCGGCTGCTTTGCGGGCGGTGATGTCTTCCACCACCCAGACAAAGTCGGTGAATTCACCATCCGCATCGGCGATGGAGGAGTTGGAGACCTGAACCCGGATTTCCCTGCCGTCGGAATGAATGAACCGTTTTTCGACGATCTCACCGCCTTGGTTTTCGGCGGTCATTCGGCGGGTCCGCCGGTTGCCCTCGGCTCTGTCCTCGGGATGGATGAATTCATCCACGGAACGTCCGATCAGATCTTCTTCCGTATATCCGAGAATGCGACAGAAACCGGAATTGACCAGGGTAATGCGGCCGTCTCCGGCGGTGATGAGGATGCCCACCGCCGCCTGGTCGAAGATGGCTTCGAAGCGGTTGCGGGTCTGCCGCAGGCTCTCCTCCAGCGGAATCCGCCAATCCCGGGACTCCTGAAAGGCGATGACCACCGCCGCCAGCATGTAGACCCCGCCCAGGTATTGGGCGGCCCGGCCGGCCCATCCCAGGGGGCTGCCCACCTGATCGATGCTCATCACTCCCAGCAGACCGGTGGCGATCAGCCCCAGAGAGAGCCCGTACCAGTAGGAAAAGGAGGATTCGGTGCGCCGGCCGGCGGCGATCAGAAGGAGGCCGGAAAGGCCGAGAAGGATAACGGAGGCGCCCAGAAACATTTGGCGCAGCAGGGTGGGACCCGCATCCTGAATAAAAAACGGCGGAATCACCCCCTGGAATACAAGGATCGTTAATACGCCCACCACCGCCGTTATCAGCGCATAGGCGCCGTTGAGTATAAGATGCCGGTTATGGATGATCCGACCCGGATTTCCCGCAAGGCCTGATCCCGCGGACAGGAAATGACAGAATCCGGAGAGAAACATGCCGATATTGTAGATCGCCACCCCGGCATTGACCTCCCGGGCAAAGGCGATGGCTATCGAGCCGATCAGGCTCACCAGGCCGAAAACCAGGGTTCCGCACCCCAGCAACAACACCGATATGGCGCCGTCGGATAGGTAGCTTCGACCGGCCAGGTAGGCCACGAAAAGGGAGATGGCGGTGGAAAAGATGAAATTGAGCGTCGGCAGAAGATAGAAGGGTTCGAAAACCGCCTTGCTGTTGAGCAGCCAGAGGACGGCCATGCCCAACAGGAAAACGGGAATCGGTATCCAGGCCAGGTGTTCCCACCGGCGGTAGGAAAAGGGGGCATCGGCCTCGGCATCGTCGACAACAAGTGCGTGTGATTCGGGCTGATTCATATTGTTTCGTTTTATCCTGGACCGGGCGCCGATCAGCCGAAAGAAGACAGGCTGCTTCTTTCTGCCGTCGGCTTTTTTTTTCTTATATATTTCCAGTTTGTACCGACTCGGACCGGCATGTGTCAAGGGTGTAAACTAAGCTGGGTCTTTACCTCAAATTATACCATTTTTAGGTGTTTTCGTTACAAAATGAAATAACCGGAAATCGGTATTTGGTGCGGGAAAAAGGTGTAGGGCGGCGGCAGGAATTGAGGTGAGCCCCTCTGCAGGGGCTTTTCCAGGTTCAGCCGAGGGGTTTATCCCCTGGTACCGAGCCGGTATTTTTAATCCGAAGAATTACCTGAGCGCGGTCGGGTATCGAAAATACTACAGGGTTTTCCGAGATGAAATACGGAGTTCGGACCATGTCGACAGGACCGGCCGGGTGTTAATATGCTTCCTGTTTTTTTTGACCCTAAAATAACAAGGAGGACCCCTTATGAACATGTTTTGTTGTCAATGCGAACAGACCGCCAAGGAATCGGGATGCACGGCCCACGGGGTGTGCGGCAAATCGCCGGATGTCGCGGAAATGCAGGATCTGCTGATGTATGCCATGAGACCCGCCTCGAACCATCCGAAGGAGGGACCATGAGCACCGAAGCGATTCTCAAGGCGGTGGACCTCGGAGAGCGGATGCGGCATGTCCTGGTCGCCACCGCGGACGGCCGCGGGCTGCCGGAGACCTTTCCGTTCGTGGTGTAAGAGGGGTCAATCGGGAGGTGAGAGGAGAACACGAATTCAAGGCGACGGATTGCATTCATGTCGATGGTCGGTTGCCTGTCGAATGCATGAGACGAAAGGGGTATTGATGTCCGAACCGAAAATGATCGAACTGGCACTGCAGGGCGGAGGCTCCCACGGGGCGTTTACCTGGGGGGTTCTCGACCGCCTGCTGGAGGATGAGCGCATTCGGATCGAAGGCATTTGCGGCACCAGCGCGGGCGCCATGAATGCCGTGGTGGCGGCGGACGGGTTGGACCGCCGGGGCAAGGAGGGGGCTCGGGAGGCATTGAGGCATTTCTGGAAAGAGGTGAGCAAGGCCGGAAAATATTCGCCGCTTCAGCGGACCCTGTTCGACCGCCTGCGCGGACGCTGGACGCTCGATTCTTCTCCGGGCTACATCTTCTTCGACCTGCTTTCGCGCCTGGTCTCTCCGTATGAGATCAACCCCTGCGGCTTCAATCCGGTCCAGAATCTCATCGAAACCCTGATCGATTTCGAGCATGTCCGCCGGGCCGAGGGAATCAAGCTTTTCGTGGCCGCCACCAACGTGCGCACCGGAAAGCAGAAAATCTTCCGCCGTGAGGAAATGACCGCCCATATGGTGATGGCATCGGCCTGCCTGCCGTTTATCTTTCAGGCGGTGGAAATCGAGGGCGAGGCCTACTGGGACGGGGGATACATGGGCAACCCGGCCCTGTTCCCGCTGGTGGAGGAATGCCAAGCCCGCGACCTGGTCATCGTCCAGATCAATCCCGTTCACCGCGAGGAAATTCCCCGCAAGGCTTCGGATATCCTCAATCGAATCAACGAGATCTCCTTCAATTCCAGCCTGATCAAGGAAATCCGATCCATATCGCTCCTGAAAAAGCTCATCGAGGTGGGCAACCTCGAGGATCAGCGGTTCAAGGATGCGCTTTTTCACCGCATCAGCGCGGACATGGAGCTCAAGCCCCTGGACGTGTCGAGCAAGGTCAATACGGAATGGGCTTTTCTGGAGCACCTGCACGACGTCGGCTACCGCACCACTGAAAAATGGCTCGAGGAGAACTACGAGCAGATCGGCCACCGGTCGACCCTCGATATCGAATCGGTCTATCTCCAGACATGAAGGGAGTTTTTACATAACCGGCATCCTCGGGGTCGTTCTCGCGCTGAGGCGGTCGGTTTCAGGTGGGTTCGTATTTGGCCTCGGTCGGATAGCCGGCGTTCTGCCATTCTTTCCAACCCCCTTTGAGTGCGTAGACATTTGTATAACCGGCCTCCATCCTCTTTTGCGCCGACCCGGCGCTGGTGTTTTCTTCCGGTCATGAACAATAGAGGACATCTTCCTTGGGCATTCTCGGGACTTCCTGAGCCATAAATTTTCTCCTTTCCTGTATACTCATAAAACCGGGTTCTCACCCGAAACCGAATCGATGGGTTCAATAATTCCAGATCAACAGAGGAATAGAAATGGGGTGAATGGGTATTTGCCCCTTTGCGGGGGGTGAAGATGCCGATGAGGAAGACTGAAGATGTTTTTCTCGAAACTACGTCCGTTTTTTTGAGTAATTAAATTCAACAAAATACATGAATTTCGGTATTTCAGTTCCACCCGAATTCTATAGAATTGACTGTTATAAGCCGTTTTCGGCGAGCCGCACCTTTGTTCACCGACATGAGGTCGGCGAATTCCATTCATCAGACTGGTTTTCACCAGAGAAAGGAGCACGAACATGAGCGAAAGTGTTTACAAAATTATCGAACTGGTCGGATCAAGCCCCAATTCATGGGAAGAGGCCGCAAAGAACGCGGTGCAGGAAGCCGGTAAGTCCCTCAAGAACCTTCGCATCGCGGAAATCGGCAAGCTGGACATGAAAATGGAAGAAGGTAAAATCGCCGCGTATCGCGCCCGAGTCAAGGTGTCCTTCAAATACGAAGGCAAATAGATTTTTCAGAATGTAGACGTCATGAAGATACAAGAAAGAGGCCTCGGCGATACAGCCGGGGCTTTTTTTGTGGATTAAGAAAGGCGGGACACCATGCTCAATTTTTCCCGGCGGCGAATGGAAACCGTAGGGCTTCCGCCCGGATCACTGATCCATGTCGGCGAGAAAAGGATGGAGAAAACCACCATCTCCCTGATCGATTACGATGAAACCCACTTTGAGACCCATGAGGAAATTTCGGTGGAGGAGACCTTCGCCTTTCGGGACCGGGAAAACACCACCTGGATTCATATTCAGGGCATCCATGATCCCTCGGTGGTGGAAAAAATCGGGACCCACTATCATATTCATCCTCTGGTGATGGAGGATGTGCTCAATTCCGACCAGCGGCCCAAAATCGACCGGTATGAAGATTGCCTGTATGTAGTGATGAAAAGCATTCGAAGCCGATCCGAATTACCGGAAAAGACCGTTTCCATTCTGGTTGAGCAGGTGAGCATCCTTCTGGGACCCAACTTCGTGATCTCTTTCCAGGAAAGCGATGCACCCATTTTCGATCCGGTCAAAAAGCGGATTCTCAACCGCATGGGGCGGATTCGAAAATTGGGGAATGATTACCTCGCCTATGCCCTCATGGACACCATCATCGACGACTATTTTCTGGTTCTGGATGACCTGGAGGATGAAATTGAAAAATACGAGGAAAACCTGATTCTGGACCGGCCGCGGGAAAATCCCTATGGCCTCTACCAGTTGAAACGGCAGATCCTGTATGCCCGCAAGGCGATCTATCCGGTACGGGACCTGGTGGTGCGGTTCCAGAAGACAGACCTCGCCCTGGTGAGCGAATCCACCGCCGTCTATGTGAGGGACCTTTACGACCATGTCATTCAGCTCATCGATATCGTGGAAACCTTTCGTGAGATGTCGACCAGTCTTCTGGAGCTGTATCACACCAGCATCAGCAACCGCATGAACGAGGTCATGAAGGTGCTGACCATTATCTCCACCACCTTTATCCCCCTGAGCTTCATCACCGGCCTGTACGGCATGAACTTCAAGTATATGCCCGAGCTGGAACGGGAATGGGGATACCCGGCGGTGTGGGGAATCATTCTGGCGGTGGCGCTGACCTTGTTGGTGTTTTTTAAGCGGAAGAAATGGCTGTAAGCTGCTTTTTCCGGGTGAATGCTCTAAAATGACCGTTTTGTAAGTTCCTCAAAATATGCTATAGGAGACCGGAATGTGAAAAATTTCCGATTCCGAGGGGGTTGCGGAATGATGCGGGAAGATTGATCAAATCCTTTTTGGGCCTTTCTCTTCGGAAAAATTGCTCATGGTCATGCTCAGGACAGGTTTTATGCGCCCAAAGCCCTTTTTCAGGTCTCCGTTTCTTCTCTTTTGGATACTCACCTGTTCTCTTCTTGAAACCCCGATTGCGGTTCGGGCGGCCGAGGAGATTCGGCTTCCCATGGATATGTCGATTCTTCGGAATGAATTGATGCTGGCCCGGGCCGAAACGGATCGAAAACCGCCCTGGCCGCGAAAGATCATCTACGACCAGGTGGTCTTCGATCCGAATCGCCGGGCCTTCCGCTACTCGATTCAATCCGTCGAGGTTCCGGAAAAGCCGGAACGGATCATTGCCCATACCGTCAACATGGCCGAAATCCTCTGGGCCATCTGCCCGCGGGAGCGGATTGCGGCATTCCATTCAAAAACGGCGGACCCGGCGGTTTCCTTTATCGCCGAACCGATCGGGGATCGGTTTCCGCTGTTTTCCCCCGAGACATCAGAGGATTCTTTTTTTTCATTTCAACCCGATCTGGTTCTGACCGCCTATCCATCCGGTTCCGATCTCAACAGGACTTCCGACAAAACAGAGATTCCCTGCCTCGATCTGGGCTATATCGGCTCTCTTCAAGCGATGCAGAAGCAGATTCGCCTGATCGGAAAGGCTGTCGGTGAAATAGGAAACGCCGAGGCCCTCATCCGAATCATGAACCGGAATCTGCGGCGAATGTTTCAAAAGATGCCGAAACCGGACCCGCCGCCCCGGGTGGTTCTCTATGACAAAGACGGGTTTGTCACCGGCCGGGCCACCCCTTTCGACGCTGTCTGCCGAATCATCGGGGCGGTCAATGTGGCGGCGGAGCAGAAGATCTCCTTCTTCAAACAGGTCCCGCCTGAAACTGTTTTGGAATGGAATCCGGACCTGATCGTGATTCCCTCCGAACACGCCCGGGATCTTCACTTCCGGTTCCATGAGAGCCCGATTCTCAGCCGCACCGACGCCGTTCGCAATAAAAGGATATATGCGGTGGACGGCCGTTATCTGAATGCCGGGTCGCAGTTCATTCTCTTATCCGCCAATCTGCTGGCCGGGATTGTTTATCCCGGAGCGTTTTCGCCCGGGGACGGGGATTGATTCCCCGGCCGCAGGAGAGAAGCGTATGAACATAGCTATGAATAGACAGCTCCCAAGCTGGCGGTCTAGGCCTCCTGAAGGCGCGTCTCAAAAACCGCTTCTTTTTCCGGCGGAGGATGAATAAAGGTGTTTTTGACTCGTTCGGACTTGAGAAAATAGAGCGACCAGACGGTGGTGTGAATCGCCGTCCGAAACAGGTTTTTGAAATCCGCCGGGGTTTGCGTGTCTTGAAGGGAGGGTATCGCCCGGACCCAGACCAGGTCGGCCGCCTGAAGAATAAAGACGGTGACCAGGTAGATGATGAATACCCGTGGAAAGGCGTTTCGCTTTTGAAAAAAAAGGATGACCATCAGCACCGCAAACACCAGCCAGAGAATATTGAATACCAGTTCATAGACCAGAAGGGGCTGCCATAGCGGATGAAAAAATTCGGAACCGGGGGCGGTCAACCGGTTCCATCGGCTGAGGGTGAACAGGGGATAAAGTGCGCTCATCTGATAGAGGTGCACCAGCGGCTTTATGGATACGGCAAAAGCGGCCAGCCACAGCCAGCCTTCGATTCCCTTCGGGCCGGTTTCATCCATCGCAGCCGGTGAGTATCGGCCTGTATCATAGCGGTAGACTTTGTGAGCGGCAATCAGGCCGAAACAGAGTACAAAACCCGCGAGTATCGCCACCGTCCAGTTCAATTCTTCCATCCGGGGCATCATAGGCCCTTCCACCGGGGTGTAGAGAAGGTAACCCAGTTCATTCTTGAGCCGTTTCAGGTTGGCCAGATGAGCCGCGGCCTGCTCTGCCGGAACATGATCGGTTCGGGTGCGAAAGACGTTCGAGATAGTGAGACGCCGGTCTTCATATCGAATATTCCGATCGAAAACCATGGCCTCGTCCTCGATGTGAACCGATTCCGGACTGATGTCCCAGTCAGGGGAGAGATCTACATGGGTGGTCTGTTGAAACCGGACCGGATGATTCACATGCAGCGGCATGGACCGCCGGCGGGTGGCGGGAAGGGTGATCAGATGATACAATTCCAGCGGCTGAAAGGTCGCCTCCACCGTCCGGTCCGTGTCGGACGGCTGCCAGATACGGGGGATGGTATATTTTTCCGTTACCGTGACCGTATTGGTATGGATATCATCTTCCACGGAAATCGATTCCCTCGAAAGAATATCCGGATACAGGGCCGCATAGTAGTTGAGATAGGATTTTTCGATTTCCTGTGTGCTCTGCCGGTCCAACTGTCCCCGCAGAAGGTCGGCCCGGGATCGGCGATAGACCGATCGAATGGTATAGGCCACCGGATCATCCGGTTCGCCGCTTAGATCGAACCGCTCCTCGATCTCCTGGTCGGGCAGCGGATCGTCCGGCGCCTGAATGGCGCTCAGCTCCCGGGTTTCCGAATCGAGGACCAGAGCCATGGAATAGTCGGGCTGTGTGAAATGCTGAAGGCTGCCGCGCTGATAGCTCCAGGTCGGGTCCATCCAATAGGTTCGGCCGTTCACCCTGGCCTGAAGGATGACATGATTGAAGGCGTTGGGACTGGGATGCCAGTCCCGAATCCGGTGGCGATATCGGGTATGAACCAGGGCGGGCCGGGATTCGATGTCCATGGCATGAAAAATATTGTGAAGCAGAAAGGCTTTGTCCTTGCAGTCTCCGAACCGGCGCTGAAGCACCCGGGAGGGGTCATGGGGCTGGTGGGAGGCGGGGCCGATTTCGATGCCCATGTACCGGATCTCGTCCTGGACGAATCGAAGGGCCCGAATCACCCGGCCCTCAGGGGTCGGATCGGCTTTTCGTATTTCCTGAATTTTGGCATCCAGTGCGGCGCTGTTTTCTTCCGGAAGGGCGTAAAGCTCCGCGCCCCATCGGGCGACCTCTCCCCAGGCGGCGGCTTCGCTGAACTGGAGCCGGGGGAATGGCGAATACCAGGGCGGCAGATCGCTGTCGGGGATGATTGCCGGCAGGTGATCCTCTGAAAAAAGATACTCCTTCATTCCCTCGATTTCCCGGGTCCGGACGGCGATTTCCCTGCCGTGGTGCTTGATGTGGATCGTCCGGTCCTTCGGCCAGAGCAGCCGATGGCGAAACCGATGCACCGGCACCCGCCACCCGGTCCCGATGTCACGGTAGTAGCGGCCCCCGAACACCGGATTGGCGCCCCGCAGGGTAAAGCTGTATTCCAGGATATCCCCCACCCGCAGATCATCCAGAATCAAAGTAAAGGTTTTCGATCCGTCGTAGATCTGGGTCTCTAAAGCCTCTTCCCGTTGAAGCAGGGATATCTTTTCCGGATCCAGCCGGTCCAGAATCTTTCCGTTCCGGTGAATTGCGATGCGATGAACCGCCAGGGACTGATAGCTGGGGTCAAAGGTGATCAACACCTGGGAAAGGGATTCAATGCCGCCCGGGTTGACGACTTTTTCGGCAAAATGCTTGTAAAATTCACCCGCCCCGAATGTGGGATGGGCCTGGGTATCCACCAGAAGAAAAGAACTGCCGTTGCTGACGGCCGCTTCGGGGATTTCGCCCGGATCTTCAGGAGGAAGGGGCGTCACCCAGTCGGGAGGAGGGGTAATTTGATATTCGCCCGTAAACCCGGCAGAGGTGCATAGAAAC
The DNA here is from genome assembly GCA_011390315.1 of Desulfobacteraceae bacterium. Classification (GTDB taxonomy): domain Bacteria; phylum Desulfobacterota; class Desulfobacteria; order Desulfobacterales; family Desulfococcaceae; genus JAABSQ01. The sequence goes on along the minus strand of JAABSQ010000396.1, from coordinate 1,610 downwards.
AGACATATCAGGGTGGACATACAACCGATAATGAATTTCATGAGACCGTCCCGTCGATGATTCAAATGCATGTCGGATGTCGGCAGCGCAGGGAAGGGCGGTCTAAGGTTCCGGCGGCGGAGAAACCGCCTGAACGGGGCCGGAAGAGGGAGGCGGCGAAAAAAACAACGGCGGATAGGCCGCTGAGAATGAGGTTTCGTCCGGCAACCCCGCTATCCGACACCGGTCGGACCGGAAGTTTTGCGCCCCTGCCTTGCGAACAGGTATGCCTTTATCAAACGAGTAATTACGAGACTTGTGTAGATATTCTGTGGAGAGATGTCAAGCATTATTTTTGACCCGATGAACCGGCGATTACTGCGCCGGTTTACATACAATACATAGTTTCCCTGATTTTTTATAAAAAGCCCATTCGGTAAGGTAGGTCAACAAACTGCCTTCTATCGGTGCGGTGCGGGACCGCACCGTACCCCGGAACAGCCTGTGCCGGACGGCACGGGTGTGAATACCGGGTGGAAAACCCAATCGGAAAGATAATGGAACAAAAGGAACGCAAGGAAGCCATTCGTCGAACCGCACCCAAGGCGGCGGTTATCTATGAGGCCATTCGCAAGGAAGGGGAGGATGAGTTGACGCGCACCTTTTCGGGGCTGGCCTGGTCCGGTTTTGCAGCCGGCCTGTCCATGGGATTCAGTTTTCTGATGGAGGCCTTTATGCTGTCGAACCTCTCCGAATTCTCCTGGCGCCTCCTGGTGACCAAATTCGGATACAGCATCGGATTTCTGATCGTGATTCTGGGCCGTCAGCAGCTCTTTACCGAGAACACCCTGACCCCTATTCTGCAGCTGCTCAATTGTAAAAACCTGCACACCTTGAAACTGGTCGGACGGTTATGGTCCATCGTATTGGTCTTTAATTTGTTGGGGGCCCTGTGTTTTGCTCTAATTCTCTATACCTCCGAACCATTCGACGAAAAAGTGAAGACCGCCCTGATCGTCACCAGCCATAAGGTATTCGAAGCCGAGTTTTACAAGATCTTCGTCAACGCCTTGTTCGCGGGATGGTTGATTGCACTGATGGTCTGGTTGCTGCCCTTTGCGGAAACGGGGCGCGTGGGGGTGATCATCATCATCACCTATGTGGTCGGTCTGGGCGGATTCGCCCATGTCATCGCCGGTTCCATCAACGCCTTTTACGCGGTATTCGCCGGACTCGAACCGCCGGTGAATTTTCTGATCCACTTTTTTATCCCGACCCTGACCGGGAATATCATCGGCGGGGTCGCCTTTGTGGCCGCCATCAACCACGGTGCGGTCCGCCCGGAAAAACCGTCCTGCGACATTCGGTTATAAATGGATTCCCTGAAACGGCCCCTTTCTCAGAGGTGGATACTGATTATTCACCGGTATCGATGGCCGAATCCTACCCTGAAATTACGGAATTTTCCCAATTGTGATTATTGGCACGGATGATTTATGCTGAAGGATAAAAACCCAATGGAGGCGCAATGAGCGACTTTTATCGTCTGAAGAATTTAAAGCGGGTTCGATGTATCCGGTGCGGCAAAATGGTGTGGCAGGACGGCCGCAGCGGCGCCATTTTGGATGCTT
>JAABSQ010000395.1 GCA_011390315.1 Desulfobacteraceae bacterium | reverse complement strand
GTCGAAACCGGTGCGACCATAAAACCATCGAAACCGGGGAAGCGGAACAGGAAAGACCCTTTCTTCCGGCGCCGCCCTACCCGTTTATCGACCTGCGAAATTAAGACGGAGGACTGAACCGACCGGCGAATGAAGTACCGCGGCGGCTCGATTCACCCTCCGATTCCGGACAATCAGGTATTTCGGGCAAAGGGCTCAGAGCGTGGGCCGCTTCAGATCATCCTCGTACTCGCCTGTAGACATGGCGTTGAGGGCCTGGGCCCAGAGAAAAAACTTGCAGGTGGCCAGATCCCGAACCGTCTGAATGTTGAAGGCCTCCTCCAGCTTCTGCCCGTCTGAAGGCGAGACCCCTTTGAGAATCTCCACCGGCGCATTCAGAATCTCTTCCACAGGTTTCTCTTCCCATCCCTTGTCCAGTATATTTTTAAAATTCATGGCTTCCTTCCCTTCCGTACAAGGTTTACTTCAAATGGTATAGCTCATCTCTGTCCACATGCACTTCACCTCTTTAAGTACCTGTGCATATATTTCTGTACCTGATTTTGTAGGGGCAACCCCCTGTGGTTGCCCCGGCTAAGGGCAGGCACGGGGGCCTGCCCCTACTTCAGAATTCTAAACCGCATTTTCCTATTAATCATCTGATCCTCCAATAACAGTTTGGGGTTTTCGGAAGAGATGATCCGACTACCCATATTCTACACTGTCAGTTCCGTAACGAACAAGAAAAGATTTCAAGAAACCGGCACACCGATCAGGATCTTCAAAATACCGATGACGTCCCCCAGATCGGGGGATTGGTTGAGATTGAGATCGCCGGTTTCGGAAAACCCCCGAAGACCGGCGACCGTCTGGAGCATGCCGACGGCGTCGGGAAGGTCCACCCGGCCGCTTCGGTCGAGGTCTCCGACGACCGGCACATGCGAATAAATCCAGTCCCTGAAATTTCCGACCCGGGTATAGACCCCGTAGAGTCCGGGCTCGGCGCACCCGTCGCCCCAACTGACCAAACCGGCTAGTTCCCAGCCGCGGGCGTCGTGGACCATCAGGGGGCCGCCGCTGTCTCCGAAACAGGCGTCCCGCCCTCCGGTTGCGTATCCGGCGCAGAGCATGTTTTCGGTAAAATCTTCTGCGGAATAGGGATAGCGGGTCACGGTCTCGATGAACCCTTGAATGCAGTCGGCCAGGGAGACCACCGGCAGGGTGGCCTCCATCAGCACCGGAGAATACCTTCCAAAACCCGAGGTATCTCCCCAGCCGATCACCAGGGCCAGTTCTCCGGTCAGGTTTCGATCCCCGGAAAAAACCGGCAGCGGTTCAAACCCGTATACCGGGGCTTCAAGCTCGACCAGAGCGATATCGGAATCAAGCAGCACCGGATTATATTCGGGGTGCCGAATAATGGTGCGGATTCTGGAGCGAACCCGGTTTGGTTCCTCGGCGGTTAAATCGTGGGCCCCCAGCAGAATGTCGAGGCTGCCGGCGCCCACCACCAGGTTATTGTACCGCTGAGTGACCACATGCCCGGCGGTGACCACCCACCGGGGATGGATCAGAACGGCGCCGCCGATCTGCCCGATATCGGGGTCGGGTTCATCCGCATCGACCACGGCGGCCATCCAGGGCCAGACGCCGGGAAGGGCCTCCACCCCTCCCACGATTCGGGATGTTTTTCCGGGTAAGATCGTCGGCGCTTCGTCGGCCGGAACCGGCCCGGGCAACAACAGCAAGATCAGGCTGATGGCGGTGGTCCATCTTTTCACGGCGTTAAAGATCACGAGTGAAAAAGGAGATTTGCATAGTTTTCAGAAACATCGGCCAGGGAGTTTCAAGGACCG
>JAABSQ010000394.1 GCA_011390315.1 Desulfobacteraceae bacterium | reverse complement strand
CCATCTGGATATGCTTGACGCCGCGGTCGTCCATTTCAAAGATGACGCAATATTTTCCACCGTTCATCCAGGCGATAAGGAGATAGGCCGGCAGCATCAGCGCGGTGACGATGCCCGCTGTGAGGGCCCCGACCTTCAGAAAGGTGAAAAGGGCCGCGGGGATGCCGTCGCCATCGATGATCCCCAGGAAAAAAACCAGCAATGCCGGCGCCATCGCGCAAAGCATCACCACCTTCCAGATGGTGATGACGAGCGTCGGGTTTTTCCACATGTTCATTTCATACACCCAGCGCAACACCCCGTCATCGCCTAAAAGGACGCCGGGACTGACCCGGCGGGCGGATTGCAGGTAGGCTGCCTCCGGATTTTCGATATTCTCGGGTGTATCGGAAGATCGCTTCATCGGTATAGGTCCTCTTTTTACTTCGCTCCCGTGCATTCCGCCAGAAACCGTTCGAAAAACGCCTCCATGAAGGTGTGCCGCTCCCGGGCCATTCGCCGCCCGGTTTCCGTCAACATCCGGTCTTTGATCCGGGAGAGTTTGACTTTGAATTCCCGGTAGCCGGTGTCGTCCCGGGAATAGGCTGCGGAAACAGCCACATCGATTTCCGGATTGTGCAGGCGGGCCCCGATTTCTCCGGCAAACAGATAGGCCCGGGCCACGCCCACCGCGCCGATGGCGTCGAGCTTGTCCGCATCGAAGAGAACTTCGGCTTCTCTCGTTCGGGGCACAGAATCGCCCCGAAACCGATGGGCGCGAATGCAGTGAAGAATGTTCTCTTTACGATCCGCTTCCAAATTCAGGCCCGCCGCAATGGGGCGGGCCAGATCGGCGCCCACTTGGGCATGGCACAACCGGCCTCGGCTTTCATCCTGTTCCCCCCGGCCGATGTCATGCAGCAGGGCTGCGATGCAAAGCACCTCCATGTCGGCGTTTTCTTCAGGCCCCATCCGTTCGCAGAGATGATAGACCCGCAGGGTATGGTCCCACCCGTGGCTGCCCCGGGCATTTTCGAAAAAGGACTCGGCCGTCTCTCTGATTTGCTGCATCGTGCGGGATTTCGTCCGCCGGTTCATGGGCCTCCGATCTTTCCCTGATTGGATTCGGCCGCCGGGGAGGGCTGCGCTTGGTGTACCCGTTCCATATACAGGGTCCGGGTCGGATAGGCGAATTCGATGCCGGCGTCTTTAAACCGCCGGTAAATCGCCAGGTTGATATCCTCCTGAGTGTCCATGTAGATGTTGTAGTCGGGGTCGAGCACGTAGTAGACAACCTCGAAGTTGAGGGAATAGGCGCCGTATTCCTTGAAATGGGCCCGGTCGAACCGGACCGTTTTACGGCTTTCGATGATCTCCCGAATCATGCCGGGGATTTCGCTCAGCTGACTGTGAGAGGTCTGGTAGACCACCCCGAGGGAGAAGACCACCCGCCGCTCATACATTTGTTGATAATTGCGGATGCGGCTTTTGAGCAGGTCGGTATTGGAAAAGATCAGCTCCTCGCCGGACAGGCTTCTCAGGCGGGTGGTTTTGAGCCCCACATGCTCCACCGTGCCCATGTAGCTGTCCACAATGATGAAATCCCCCATCACAAAGGGCTTGTCCAGGACGATGGAGAGGGAGGCGAAGAGGTCGCCCAGGATATTCTGGAGCGCCAGGGCCACGGCGATACCGCCCACCCCGAGACCGGCGACCAGGGCGGTGATATCCACCCCGAGATTGTCCAGGGCCACGAAAAAGAGAATCACCCACAGCCCGATGACCGAGGCGATACTGAGGGTGCCCAGGGTGGTGACCGCGCCGGCATTGGTCTCCAGCTTGAGCTTTCTATAGTAGTCGAACCAGAAACGGATCGCCCGGGAACTGATGATGCCGATTTGCAGCAGCAGCACCAGAATGACCGTCCGGTTGATCACCATATGGACGATGTCGGGCAGTTCGAGTTTCAAGGCCCCGAAATAGACGGCCACCAGCAGCAGCACCGATGTGCGGATGCGGGCGATGAGTTCGACGGCCATGTCATCCCAGATGGTGGCGGTGGTGGAGGCCGTTTTGCTCAGTTTGCGATAAAGGACCTGCTTGAGAATGCGGGTGACGAGAAAAAACAGAAAAGCGGTGACCAGGGCGATGATCCATTCTTCCAGCGTGTTTTTATAGATCACCATATCCAGGTTCTGATCGATCAGCTTATCCAGCATCGTGTACCTCCAAAACGTGGTCTCGTTAAGGGCCGTCGGGGCGGTTCATATTCGATCCGGAAGCAAAGAATGTCAAGCCGGGAATGCATTCGAGCCGCGGACCCCTGCCCCTGTGCCGAAACCCGTAAACCGGCGGGGGCGCCCCGAACCGGCAAGATGAAACCGTGTGGAAATCCGGCTCGGGATCAGCGGGTTGCTTGCACACCCCCGGTTTGTGTGATTATAATTTCAAACGACGCCGATTCGATTCCCTGCAGTGCAGACACCCGGTTTCCGTTCAGGAGGCCTCAGAACAGGAATGAAACCTATGCCGACGGCCCGAAAAACAACCGCTTACCGCCCGAGCATGACCTCCGCCGGGTTGCCCCCCACCCATTCGGTGGATGCCCTGGATCAGGAAGGCGGCCTCCTTCACACCAGAATCGCCGGTGAATATCCGCTGACCATCTACGTGGACGGGCGGGAAGTCGTCACCCTCATGACCCTCGGCACGTATCCGGAAACCCTTGCACTCGGTTTTTTGCGGAACCAGCGGTTGATTCAGGACATCGAAGAGATCGCCTCGGTGGATGTGAACTGGTCGGAAGAGTCGGTGCATATCGCCACCCGCCACGGCAAAGGCATCGCCGACTGGGAAGAGAAGATGGCCCATCGATCGGTGACCAGCGGATGCGGGCAGGGCACGGTCTTCAGCTGTGTTCTGGACAAGCTCTACGAGGTTCGGCTTCCCCGGGCGACGGTGGACCGATCCACCATTTACGGTCTGGTCAAGGCGGTGGCCGGGGAAAATGAAATCTACAAGGCGGCCGGTGCGGTGCATGGGTGCGCTCTGTGCCGGGGGGAGGAGATTCTTCTGTTCGTGGAGGACGTGGGCCGGCACAATGCCGCCGACACCATTTCAGGCCGAATGTGGCTGGATCGGATTTCGGGCAATGACAAGATCTTTTACACCACCGGGCGGCTCACCTCTGAAATCGTGATGAAAATCGCTCATATGGGCATTCCGGTGCTGCTCTCCCGATCCGGGGTCACCCATATGGGGCTGGAACTGGCCCGGGATCTCGGCATTACCATGATCGCCCGGGCCAAAGGAAAGCAGTTCATCGTCTACAGCGGGGGAGAGAATATCGATTTCGGCGGTTGAGGTGGATTTCGGCGCCGGCCGGAATCCCGGAAAGACAGGATGGTCAAAGACGAGCCCGCCCCGGCAGGTTTTCGGGGCGGGCCGAAGGATTTACGCCGCCTTGACCTCTTGATCCAGAAGCGCCAAGGCGGTCTCCATCAGCTCATCGCCGACATTGGACAGGTGATTGAAGGCCTTGGCTCGGGACATTTCGTCGATGTTCTCCAGAAGATTGTGTAACGATGCGATCTCTTGTTCAATT
>JAABSQ010000393.1 GCA_011390315.1 Desulfobacteraceae bacterium | reverse complement strand
ACCTGCTCGGAGAGCGGAAACGGCGGCAGCTGCTGCTGGTCTCCGAAGAGGATCACCCGTTTGCCCATGGCGGCACAGAGCAGAAACTCATCCATCCGGGTCATGCCGGCCTCGTCGAAGACCACGGCGTCGAACAGGCCCCGCTCCTGAAAATCCCGGGTGATGATGCGATCGAAAATCCCCCGCACGTGGGTGGCGGCGTAGACCGCGCCGGCCCGGCCGTTTCGGGATTTTTTGAGGAAGGCGTCCACATTGTCGCCGTCTCCGGCCCAACAGGTCCCCTGAATGCAGATGTCCACCTTGTCGATATGGCCGAACCGGAGCACCGGCAGATCGGTGACCGCCTTGCAGACATTGTCCACCGCGGTATTGGAGGGCGCGGTGACCAGCACCCGCAGCCCCTGCCGGCACAATTCCCGAAGCACCTCCGCCAGCACCCGGGTCTTGCCGGTGCCCGGGGGCCCCTGGACCGCCACCACCGGATTGGCCGGGTCCACCGCCGCTTCCCAGGCGTGTTTCTGGGAGGCGTCCAGAAGGGTGTCGGGGGCCGACCCGGCGGTTCGAGCGGAAGGGTCGACCGATTCGAAGCCGAGAAGGGGACGCAGGGCCCCGCGCAGGGTGTCGGGTTCATCCCGAACCCGGTCGTACAGTTCCCGGGTCTTGATCAGCAGCCGCTGTTCGGGAGGCTTGAGGGGGCGAAGGTGAAAACCTTTCAGTGCTTCGGCGTCTTCGGGTTGGTTCCAGAGGATTTCGGCGTAGAGGCTGTCTTCGTCCATCAGGCCGATGAGGCAGGCGCCGAGGCTGCCGCCCTCGTCGTCTCCGTGAACCGCCAGGCGCTGGCCCTCGAACAGGGACAGGCCGGACACCCCGTCCAGCCGAATCAGGACCCGGTCCAAGGCATCGGCGGCGACCACATCGCATCCGGACAGCGGCAGCCGAAACTCCCGCATCAGTTGATCGTTGAACCGGGCCACGGTGAGCAGAAGTTCCATCTCCTGCACAATGGTCCAGTGGGTGCGCCGGGGCAGGGCGGTTTCCGGGGGCGTCTCCTCGGCGGGGTCTTCCTCCCGGGGTGCGGCGGTGCTGACCGCATAGGATTTTTCCATGGGCAGATGGATCTGGGAGGAGAGGTCGTCCAGGGCCATGTCCTGGGCCGCCTGTCGAATCCGGCGTTTGACCTCTTTGGCTGAAAACCGGCTGATGCGTTTGAGGAGTTTGGGATCATAGGAGGGATCCAACTGATCCAGAACCTCCAAAAAGGTCTTTTTCTTGACCCGAAAGATATTTTCATTCGGGTTCCGGGCCAGAAGAAGGTGGATGACGTCATACATCACCTCCATGATCTCCCCGGGGTTGTCCGCCTTTCGAGTTGTGGGCCCCGGATTCAATTCCCGAAAGGTGATTTCGTCCTGACGGCATTCGAGGGCGTATCGATGTCGGGACCGGTGGTTTTCCGCGATCAGTTCCGGCCCCGGGGTGTCCGGGTTCCAAGTCAGGTAGACCAGAAAGCGGTCTTTTTTAGGCAGGGACAGGGTCCGGCTCCCGAAGGTCAGTTTCGCGCCTTTGACCGGAAAGGGCCGCGGATTGCAGGTGTTTTCCCACATTTCAAAAAATTTTCGGCTGGAGACCAGGTCCGGATTCGTGGTTCCGAGAGAGGCCATTTCGTCCAGAAGCCGAGTGATGTTCTTCAGTTCGGTTTTCATAAACGGTGTTGATATGTTTTTTTGGTTTAGAGAAAATGAAAAACTAAATTATACCAGTGGAGCCATCAGATTAAAAGGAGAAACCGGATTTGGGATTTGCGAACGGGTCACCCAACCGATGCATCTGGACAGGCGGGGTTGATCCATGTACCCTCGGTTCAGAATGTTATTTTTCCTGGGGAATCTGAAAGGAGGCACATCGATGGCAAAAACCCCGACCCTGTTCATCTCCCACGGCATGCCGATCATGGCGATCAAGCCGAGTCCGACCCATGAATTTCTGAAGTCCCTGGGCCGAGATCTGGCGCGGCCGACAGCGATCCTCTGCGTGTCGGCCCATTGGGAGGCGGTTCGTCCGCTGCTTTCGTCATCTGCCGAACCGGCTACGATTCATGATTTTTACGGATTTCCCCGTCCGCTTCATGAGATGCAATACCCGGCGCCGGGTGATCCGGATTTGGCGAAGAAAGCGGCGGACCTGTTAAAGCAGGCGGGATTCGAGGCGGGAACAGACGCCGATCGCGGACTCGATCACGGGGCCTGGGTGCCCCTGTCGCTGATGTATCCCGAGGCCGATATTCCGGTGGTTCAGTTGTCGGTCCAGAGCGACCTCGACGCGGCCCGTCACTTTAAACTCGGCGAGACGCTTCAGCCGCTTCGGGAAGCGGGGGTCCTGATCATGGGCAGCGGCGGGGCCACCCACAACCTGGAGGAGATGTCGAACCATGCGGCGAACGCGGAACCGCCCGAGTATGCGGCCGCCTTTGATGCGTGGCTGGAAGAATCGGTGGCCCGGGGGCGGACCGACACCCTGATTCGATTTCTGGAAGCGGGGCCGTCGGCTCGCAAAAATCATCCTTTCCCGGCGGAGCATTTTCTGCCGCTGTTCGTTCCCTTGGGCGCGGCCGGGCAGGGGGCGCCGGGGCGGTTGCTGCACCGGTCCTTTGCCTACGGCGTACTCTCTTTGGCGGCGTACCTGTGGGAATAACGCAGCCGAAATAGAAAAGGGCGGTCTACTTTTTAGACAACCTCTTGGTCGCCGGGCCATGCAGAATATCGCCGTCGGTCTTGAACCGGGAGCCGTGGCAGGGGCAGTCCCAGCTTTTTTCAGCGGGATTCCAGGTGATGTAACATCCCAAATGGGTGCAGACCGGAGAGACCGCATGAAGCACACCAGTTTCGTCCCGATAGGCGGCGACCCGGTCGCCGTCTTTTTTGACGATCTTTCCCTTTCCCGGATTCAGTGACGATTCCTCCGGCGGCAGCAGGGACATCAGGCGGTCCTGAACAAACCGCCTGCCCACGTTCATATTTTCCATCAAAAAGGAACCGGCCGAGTGGACCGGGCTCATGCGGGTGGCGGAAAAGGTTTTGGCCCAGGGGTTTTCCTTTCCCAGAATCAGATCCTGAATCAGCATGCCCGCAAACGTGCCTCGGGTCATTCCCCACTTGCCGAAGCCGGTGGCCACGTAGACCCGGCCGGTGAAGGGGTGCAGGTAGCCGATATAGGGCAGCCGGTCCGCCGGCATGTAGTCCTGGGAAGACCATTCATAGGCGATCTCCTGAACCTTGAACATCTTTTCAGCCCAGAATCGAAGGGCTTCGTAGCGCTTTCGGGTATCCGGGTCCTGACCGGTCTTATGGCTTTCCCCGCCGATCAACAGGAGTTCGCCCCCGGCCGCCGGGGCCAGAGAGCGGATCGGGTCCTCGGCGGAGATGAACATCCCGTCGGGCGCCGTCCCGTCGATTCGGGCGGCCAGAAGATAGGAGCGTTTCGGAAAGTTGCTCGCAAAAAAGGCCCCCCGGTCCAGAATCGGCATCTGGGTGGCCAGCACCACATTCTCGGCTTTGATGCTGCCGCCGGTGGTTTTCACGGTTCCTTTGTCGACGTCCAGGACCCGGCTCAACTCAAAGATACGGCTGCCGTCCCCTTGAACGGCGGCTGCCA
>JAABSQ010000392.1 GCA_011390315.1 Desulfobacteraceae bacterium | reverse complement strand
CCTGAAGAAGGTTGTTGAAATCATGGGCAACCCCGCCGGCCAGCTGCCCCACCGCCTCCATCTTCTGAACCTGGCGGAGTTGCAACTCCAGTTGAACCTGTTCGGTAACGTCCCTTTCGATGGCCACATACCCGGAAATCCGGCCGGCGGCATCCCGAATCGGAGATATCGTGGTCTCCGCCTCGATTGTTCCGCCGTCTTTTTTCGGGTTGGAGAACCGACCGGTCCAGATCTCTCCCCGGGAAAGGGTCGCCCGAAGATTTTTGCAAAACCCTGAGTTCTGGTGATCATCCTTCAGAAACCGGGGCGGACGCCCCACAGCCTCGGCCCGGGAATACCCGCTTATCCGCTCAAAAGCCGGGTTGACATACTGAACGATTCCCTCCGGATCGGTAATGATCACCGCTTCCGCCGCATGCTCAATGGCCGTGGCCAAACCCCGCAGTTCCTCCCGGGCTTTTTTGCGTTTCGTAATGTCCCGGGCCACCACCATCGCGAAACGGGTCCCTTGCAGGCGGTGAAGCCCGAAAGTCACCTCTACGGGAACAGCGGCCCCGTCCGGGGAGATCATATCGGTCTCCAGCATGGTCGGGGAATCCTCTTCAGGTCCGGAAACGGAATCGGAAGGCGATTCGTCAGCAAAGCCTTTCTCCAGGGCCCGGAAATCGGAGGCGGGGAAAATATCTTTGAGGAGCAGATTCGGAATCTCATCGGAAGGAATACGAAGAAATTTCCGGGCCACAGCGTTCAGATCCACCAACCGGCCCGACGGCACCTCGGCCCACAGCATGGCGTCGGAGCTGTGATCCAGCAGAATGCGAAGCCGCTCCAGTTCGCGGATTCTGTGCCTGAGGGTGGGATAATAGCTCTTCCGGTGAGAGGTTTCACCGAACCCCAGCACCTTGCGGCGGAGGGTATCCCGGTCATCCGTCTGATCAGAGGGCTTGGCCATAGAGGGTCTCCAGGTCCTTCCGGGAAGGAGGACGCGGGTTGGTGACGATGCAGAGATCCTCCATGGCTTTGTCGGCCAGCATGGGGATATCCGCCGAATCGATTCCCAGATTCGAAAGGTTTTCGGAAAACCCCACGGACCGCATCAGATCCTCGACCGCCTTTTGAAGGCCATCCTTCAGGTTTGCGTCTTCGGGACCGTCGGGAGATAACCCCATCGCCAGTGCCAATCGGAAATAGGGCTCTCGGGCGAAATCAAAATTATAGGCCATGACATGGGGAAGTAAAATGGCATTGCATTCGCCATGGGCGGCATCCCGAAGTCCGCCGAGGCTATGAGCCATGGCGTGGACCGCGCCCAGGCTGGCGTTGGAAAAGGCGAGCCCCGCCAGCAGGCTGGCCCGCATCATGCCGGTGCGACGCACCGGGTTTGAGGGTTCCTCACAGGCGCCGGCCAAATGCGCGTACACCAGTCGAACCGCTTCCAGTGCGTGAAGATCGGTGATGGGCGATCCGGCATTGGAAACCAGCGCCTCCACAGCGTGGGTAAAGGCGTCCAGTCCGGTGGCCGCGGTGAGCTTTCGGTTCATGGTGAAGCTGGTTTCGGGATCCACCAGAGAGACGTCCGGCACCAGGACCTTGCTGACCAATGCCATTTTGTTCAGGCGTTCGGAGTCGGTGATGATGGCGAACTGAGAGACATCCGCGGCCGAACCGGCGGTGGTCGGCACACAGATCAAGGGCGGACAGGGTGCCGGCACCTGGTCGATCCCCTCATAATCCCGAATGTGGCCGCCGTTGGAAATGACGATGCCGATCCCTTTGGCGCAGTCGATGACGCTGCCGCCGCCGACCGCGACGATCGCATCGCATTCGGCATGGGCGAAAAATGCGGCGCCGCTCATGACCTCGGTATCCTTGGGATTGGCGGTCACATTTGAGAAGACGACCGGCGCGATATCTTCTCCTTCCAGGCCTGCGATCACCTGCTGGGGCCAGCCCGAGGCGAGCAACCCTTCATCGGTGACCAGCAGGGGACGGTGTATCTCCAGGTTCTTGACGTAATGGGCGGTCAGACCCCGGGCTCCGTCGCCGAATACGAATTCGGGGGCCACGAATTTTCGAAGATTCTCGTAATCGATGGCCGGCATTTGAGAACACCTTTGCGTGTGAATTTGAATGATTTTTTTTATTCAATTCTCTATCACTATCAGTAAAAATAATAAGACTCCATAAATCGGTTTTCAATTGAATTATGTGCCGCAAGGAAAGGGAGATCAGCCGGCATAGCGGCAGTATCCCGGGTGGAAAAAGGGCGCCGAAGATTCAAAGATTCCGCGACCGGGGTGGATGGGAAAAAAGGGGGGTCTGAAGCGTTAGGCAGGGGTTCGGGGGTCCAGAACCTCCCGAATGGCCTGAGCCAGATCCACTCGAACGATCGGTTTCATGATGAACTTGCGTATCCCTAGCGCCGCGGCCTCCTCCTCGTCGATGGATTCACTGAAGCCGGTGCAGAGGATGATCGGAATATCGGCGCGAACCGCGATCAGCTCCGCGGCCAGCTGGTCTCCCCGCAGCCCCGGCATGGTCATGTCGGTGATCACCAGGTCGAACCGGTCCGGCTGATGCCGAAACAGCTCCAGGGCCTCGGTGCTGCTGGTCCGGGTGGTCACCGCATATCCGAGGCGCTCCAGCATCTGCTTTTCCATTCGCACGATCTGGGGTTCGTCATCCACCAGAAGCACCCGTTCTTCACCCCCCGGGGCCGCGGAAAGAGACGAATCGGCCGTGTGCCGGTCCGAGGCCGTTTTGATGCGCGGCAAACAGATAAGGAAGGTCGAGCCCCGTCCCGGCGCACTCTCCACCCGAATGGCGCCGCCGTAATTTTTGACGATGCCGTGGACCACCGACAACCCCAGACCGGTGCCCTTGCCCGGTTCCTTGGTGGTGAAATAAGGGTCGAAAATCCGCTCCTGCACGTCGGGCGCCATGCCCTGGCCGGTATCGGAGACGGAAAAGCGGACATAGGGGCCGGGTTCGAGATCCGACCAATCGGGGTCTTCGAAGGATACGGTCGTCTCCGTCAGTTGAACCTCGATGCACCCGCCGGTCTCCTGCATGGCGTGATAGGCGTTGGTGAAAAGATTCATGGCCACCGAATGGATCTGGATCGGATCGGCCATCACCGGACCGCAGTCGCGGCCGATGTCCTGCCGAATCTCGATGGTGGTGGGCAGGGAGGAACGAATCAGCTGCAGCACCTCCTTGAGGATGAACTGAATCCGCAAGGGTTTGAGTTGGTGTTCGCTCTGGCGGCTGAACATGAGAATCTGCCGGACGAGTTCCCTGGCCCGTTCGGCCCCTTTGAGGATCTCTTCCAGGCTGTCCCGGATCAGGCTTTCCGGCGGGGATTCGTCCAGCCCCAGCTCCGCATATCCGATGATGGGAAAAAGAATGTTGTTGAAGTCGTGGGCGATGCCGCCGGCCAGAGCCCCGATGGCTTCCAGCTTCTGGGATTGCTGAAGCTGCCGCTGCAGCCCCTCCCGTTCGGTTTCAAACTGCTGCCGGTGCAGGGCCAGGGCATACACCTCCGCCAACCGTTCCACCGCGTTCAGATCCGAATCGGTGTAGTCCCGCTTCGGATTGGCCAGTGCGATCTCGCCCGCCAGGGCGCCTTCGATCATCACCGGCGCCGCCAAAAACCGTTCCAGCGGTACATGTCCGTCGGGAACCCCCCG
>JAABSQ010000391.1 GCA_011390315.1 Desulfobacteraceae bacterium | reverse complement strand
AATCCTTGTGTTTATCGTCTGTGGATTCCCCGTCAATGCCGTCAATTTTCAAAAATGCATCAAATGCCATGGCGAAACCTCCTTATCTAAATGATTTTTTTATTAAAATGCTCGCATCGTCTTTGTGAATGCTGTTTCACCGGAGATGCGCGCTCAACCCTCAAAACACTAGTTATCCCAAAAAAAACTAACGTATTTTATCCTTTCGCCGGGGGCGGCAGATCCGATACCAGACGCAAGGAAACGGTCAGTTCATCCAACTGGTAGTGAGGCTTCAGAAACGCCACAGCTCTATAAGCACCCGGCTTTCCAGGCACTTCCGCAACATCCACCCGTGCTTCCCTTAGCGGATATTTGGCCTTTGCGTCCTGACCGGCACTGTCATCCAGGAGCACATAATTGCTGATCCAACGGTTTAGAAAATCCTGGGCATTCTGCCGGGTCATAAAACTGCCGATTTTGTCCCGCATGATCGATTTCAAGTAATGGGCAAAGCGGGATACGGCCATTATGTATTGAAGCTGAGAAGAAAGTCGGGCATTGGCATTGGCGAAATCGGTGTCGTAAACCTTGGGTTTATTGGCTGTCTGGGTACTGAAAAAGGCGGCGAAATCGGTTCCCTTGCAGTGGACCAGGGGGACAAAACCAAGGTCGGCCAGCTCTTTTTCCCGGCGGTCGGTGATGGCGATTTCTGTGGGGCATTTGAGTGCCACCTCCCCCTCATCGGTGCGGAAAGTGTGGGTGGGAAGCCCCTCGACCAGGCCTCCCCCTTCTACGCCTCGAATGGCGGCACACCAGCTGTATTTGGCAAAAGCATCGGTCAGCCGGGTCCCGAGAGCAAAGGCCGGGTTGCCCCACAGGTACTTCTGATGCTGTTTGCCGTCCACATCTTCTTCAAAATTGAAGGTTTCAACAGGAACATTAGCCTGTCCGTAGGGCAGACGCATCAGAATATGGGGAAGGGTCAGAGCCACATACCGGGAGTCTTCGGACTCTCTGAAGGATTTCCATTTGGCGTATTCCACACTCTGGAAGATTTTGGCCAGATCCCGGGGATTTCCCAACTCGGTATAGCTGTCCAGGTTCAGCATTCCGGGGGATGCGGAGGAAATGAAAGGCGCGTGGGCGGCTGCGGCCACATGGGACAACTCCTCCAAAAGGGACAGATCCTGGGGGTGGTTACCGAATTCAAAATCGCCGATCAAGGCGCCGTAGGAAGCACCGCCGAACATTCCGAATTCTTCTTCGTAGATCTTCTTGAACAGGGCGGATTGGTCGAATTCACTGGCGCGTTCGAAATCCTTCAGCAGTTCTTTTTTAGAGGCATTCATCACCCGAATTTTCATCCGCTCCCCGGTCTCGCTCTGATGGACCAGATAATGCAGACCACGCCAGGAGGCTTCCAGCTTCTGGAATTCTTCGGCATGCATGACTTCATTGAGCTGGGCCGAGATGAGATGGTCGATCTGGCTGATTCGGGCATTGATCATGGCTTCGGTGTCTTTGGCGATGGTCATGGTTCCTTCCATCACCTGACTGACAAACTCGCTGATGAGATCCTTGGCCCGCTGCTTTTGGCTTTCCTCTCGAGCCATCCGCCCCTCGGAAATGATCTGATCGAGAAGGCTTTGCTCCTCCTCCTGGACTTCCGCTTCAGCTGATGCGGTTTCAGCCTGGGCTTGTTCGTTTTCAGCCATATAGACCTCCTAGTACTTAAGTTTAATTAATAATGATCGTGAATGGAATTTGTGCGATTTAAATTATTCCTGACTCTCTTTTTCCGATTCCTCGGCTTCACTTCCTTGTTTCTTTTCAATCCCGGCTTCCTTTCCGAGTTTTTCAAGGGAATCGGTATTGGCGATCACATCCTGCAGCAATTCTTCGAGTCGATCATTGCCGTCAAGTTTGCTGAGCATTTCCGATAGGCGTTGACGGGTTTCCACCAGTTTGCGAAGCGGCTCCACCTGATCGGCCACCCGCTCGGGATGGAAATCGTCCATGGATTTGAACCGAAGCTCCACCGCCAATTTGGAATCGTCATCGGTCAATTTATTATCCACACGATATGCCAACCGAGGCTTCATGCCCTCCATCACCGAATTGAAATTGTCTCGGTCGATTTCGATAAATTTTCTATCTTTGAGCTTGGGCAACGGTTCCTCCGGTTTACCGGACAGGTCCGACAGGACACCCACGACAAAGGGAATTTCTTTCATCTCGATGGCATCCCCGATTTCCACATCATAGGTGATATGCACCCTGGGCGATCTCACCCGATCCAGCGTATGTTGTCGACTTTCTCTAGCCATTACGGTTCCTCCTTTCTGATAGCGGGGTATTAGGTCGCCCCTTTATAACCGATCGCTTTGGTCACATCGGTGGTGCAAAGTTTCTGGAACAGTTCCTGTGCTTTGTATTGGTCGTCACTGGAAGCGTTTTCAGCGGTCAGGCAACGATAGAGAACATCCATGACTTCGGCAATCCAGATGGGGGACTCCCAACGGGACAAGGTCAACTCCTCCACCAGGGCGTTCAATTCCTCCGCGATCGGCCGAGCCAGGTCCGGTCGATCGGCTTGAAGGCACAGTTTGGCCATCAGCAATCGATATCGGTTTTTTTCCCGCACTGACGGAGCACTGTAGGCCGCACCCATTAACTGTTCCAAGGCTTTTTTAATACCACCGCTTTCAAGGGTTTGAAGGGCCTGTTTCCAAATATCGGCCTCCACAGCAGCTGTATCCACAAGCCGATTGACCGAAGCGACCGATGCCGGAGGCACAGATGGGGAGGTCCTATCGGGCGGAGGAACGGAAGCGGGCGCCGATTCAGTCGGCGAAGGGACGGTCGTTTCGGGCTTTTCCGCCTCTGCTCCCGGCCCGGTCGTTTCCGGGGGCGCCTCTTCCTCTTCATCGGGTTCCTGCTGCCGTTTCTTTTTAAGAATATCAGCGACCAGTCCCTCGCAATTCTTCAGGGCCGCTCCAATCTCCGACAATCGCGGTGCATCCCTTCCGAATTGATCGTCCACCAACTGGTCCAGAGAATTGAAGTCTTCCATGCATGCGGTGATCTTTTCCGACATCCGCACATAAAACGATTTGGATGACCTTGCCACTGCGGCATCGAACACTTCAGGCTCCAGTTTTCCTTCATTGATCAACTCGGCTCTGGCTTCGGGGTCTCGGGTGGTCTCTTCGTAACCGACATCTTTTCCCTCCTGATATTTAATCCAGGAATATCCCGAAGTGCCCTTGGGATCGGTCAGGGGAACCTTCTGAATGGCAAGGGGCAGGTTATTGTTTAGAAATTCTAAAGGCGCCGCTCTGAAATCGAGATCATCGTCTTCAACTTCCGGGTACAAGGACTCCCAGAATTGTTGTAATAACCCGTTCACCACCTCAAACCCCGAGTGGCATCCGTCAAAACCCTCCGTATGTGTAAGCGCTTCGGTCATCCAGGCTGCGATCTGGAGATCCTTGGTCTTCTCCTTTAACGCCTCCTCCGACAATTTGATGACTTCATCCCAATCGGATGTTTTCAGTTCCCGTTTCCAGTCGCCCTGCGCCAGGGGATCATCCGCGCGTCGAGCCTCTTTGATTTCATCATAGACCGGCGTGTAGCGGAGGTCTTCCCCGGCAGGATTTTCCTCGGAAATCGGGATTAGAATGGCATCAATATCAATCATCTGTATTCGCGCCCTCTCCGGTTTCGGCGCCTTCTTCGG
>JAABSQ010000390.1 GCA_011390315.1 Desulfobacteraceae bacterium | reverse complement strand
TACCGAAAGGATGTGGATGCCGACATCTCTTCACGGTTGATTCAGGAATCCTTTGCCGATGCGATTCGGCAGGAGAATCTGAATGTCGTGGGCACGCCGGATCTCAATCCTCCCGACCTTCAGTATAAGCAGCCCTATCACTATGATGCCACTGTAGAGGTGGCGCCGGAGCTGGAAGAGATCGATTTCAGAGGTCTGGAACTCAAGAAGGTCAAGCGGGAAGTTTCCGAAGCGGATATTCAGAACCAGCTTCAGATGTTTCAGAAAAAGCTGAGCCGAACCGAAGCCATTGAAGAAGACCGCCCGGTAGCGGAAGGGGACTTCGTTTTAATTCACTACGAGGGCTTTGAAAACGGCGCTCCGGTGGAAGATCTTCAGCGGACCGAGAATTTCACTATGAAGATCGGGTCGGCCCAGGTGGCCCAAGAACTCGACGACGCCCTGATCGGCAAAAAACCCGGAGATTCTTTCGATGTGGACGTCACCTTTCCCGAGGATTACGGCAACAAGAGCCTGGCGGGCCGGTCGGTGACCTTTCATATTGAGCTTGAGGAAATTCGAAAAGAGGTTCTGCCCGAGATCGATGACGAGCTGGCGAAGAATTTCGGCCCCTTCGACACACTCGATGCGCTGAAAGCGGAAATCGAAAAAAACCTGAAGGAAGGGTACGAAAAGCGGACCGAACAGGAACTCCAGGAACAGATCTTTTCCAGTCTGATCGAAAAGTGGGATTTCGAAGTTCCCGACACCATGGTGGATTACGAAATCGACGGTATCATTGCGGAGGCCGAACGCTCCTTTATGTATCACAACATGACCATGGAGCAGTTGGGGCTCACTAAGGAGCATCTTGCCGAAAAATACCGCGACACCGCCGTCAAACAGGTGAAACGCCACCTGATCCTGAACAAGATCATCGACCAGGAAAAGCTGACCCTCGAAGAAGGGGAGCTGGAAACCGGCATTACCGAGATGGCCCGGTCCTTAAACCAGCCGGAGGAGGGAATCAGAAGCTATTATCAGCAATACCCCGATAAACTCCAGCATTTACAGTACACCTTACTTGAAAAAAAGGCGTTAGATCTTATCATTAAGTCCAGTGAGATTGAAGAGGTCGAGCCCGAGGCGGCCGAAGAAGCCGTTGAAGCGGGCGAAGAAGGGTAGGGCGATGGTTTGAAATTCCGGCGGCCGGCGCTTCGCGTCGGCGCCATCATCCCCTTTGACCGGTTTCCCCCCCTCCTCGCACTGCGCCGCTCCTTTCTTACGCTCGCTGATCCCGCTGTTGAAAGCGGGTCGGATTGCCGATTGCCGAACATGATGGTTGAAAAATCGATACGGCCCGTTCATACAAAGGGCGCCCTGACCGGGGTATGAGATTCGAATCTCATACCCCAATTGGTAAAAAGGGCTTTTGAAGAACGACCAATGTGTGCTAAACCCGAAATCGGATGACGTATAATCCGTTTTCCAACTATATAAAAAAGGAGAATACGCTGTGCCGCTAATACCGATGGTCGTCGAACAGAGCAGCAGAGGTGAACGCGCTTACGATATATATTCCAGACTCCTGAAGGATCGAATTATCTTTCTGGGCACGGTGATCAATGACGAGGTGGCCAACCTCCTGATCGCCCAGCTCCTGTTTCTGGAATCCGAAGATCCCGAAAAAGACATCAATTTTTACATCAATTCGCCGGGCGGGGTCGTCACCGCCGGGTTCGCCGTGTACGACACCATGCAGTACATTCGACCCGACATCGCCACCGTATGCATCGGTCAGGCGGCGAGTATGGGGGCGGTGCTTCTGGCGGCGGGCGCCAAGGGCAAACGTTACGCCCTGCCCAATTCGCGGATCATGATCCATCAGCCCATGGGCGGGTCCCAGGGCCAGGCCGCGGATATCGCCATTCAGGCCAAGGAAATCCTTCGAATGCGAGACACCATCAACAAAATCCTGGTTTACCATACCGGCCAGGAAATTGAGCGCATTCAAAAGGATACGGATCGAGATTTCTTCATGTCCGGCCAGGAAGCCAAAGAATACGGCCTGGTCGACAATGTAATGGCCAACCGGGATGACCTTGATCGGCTGGCCGAGAAGTAAGGAGTATACCCAATATGCCGAGAAAAAAGGATGAGAATGACAACCTCTTCTGTTCATTCTGCGGAAAGAATCAGAATGAAGTCAAAAAACTGATCGCCGGCCCCGCCGTCTACATCTGTGATGAGTGCATTCAGCTGTGCAGCGAAATCATCGAGGAAGAAAGCGAAAAAGATTCCCGGGACCTGGAAGTGAATCTGGTGCCCAAGGAGATCAAGCGCATGCTCGATGATTACGTCATCGAGCAGGAGGATGCCAAGCGGGTGCTGTCGGTGGCGGTCTACAACCATTATAAACGGCTCGATTCCAGCATCAACACCGGAGAGGTGGAGATTCAGAAAAGCAATATCCTTCTGGTGGGGCCTACCGGCTGCGGAAAGACCTTGCTGGCCCAGACCCTGGCGCGGTTTCTGAACGTGCCCTTCACCATCGCCGACGCCACCAGCCTGACCGAGGCCGGGTATGTGGGCGAGGACGTGGAAAACATCATCCTTTCCCTTTTGCAGAACGCCGACTACGATGTGGAAAAGGCCAAACGGGGAATCGTCTATATCGATGAGATCGATAAGGTGGCCAGCAAATCCGACAACCCCTCCATCACCCGGGATGTCTCGGGCGAGGGGGTTCAGCAGGCCCTGCTCAAGATCATCGAAGGCACCACCGCCAGCGTGCCGCCCAAGGGCGGGCGGAAACATCCCCAGCAGGATTTCGTGAAGGTGGATACCTCCAACATTCTCTTCATCTGCGGAGGAACCTTCAATGGCCTCGACAAAGTCATCCTGCGCCGGATCGGGTCCAAGTCCATGGGTTTCGGAGCCAAGATCAAGAAACCCGAAGAAAGAAACATCGGCGAGGTGCTCAAAGACGTCCAGCCCGAAGACCTGATCAAATACGGGCTGATTCCCGAGTTTCTGGGCCGGCTTCCCATTGTCGCCACCCTGGGCGAGCTGAATGAGAGCTCTCTGGTGCGCATCCTGACCGAGCCCAAAAACGCCTTGGTCAAACAATACTCCAAGCTGTTCGAGATGGAAGGGGTCAACCTCCGGTTGACCGACAGCGCCCTGACCGCCATTGCGCAGGAGGCGATTCAACGAAAATCCGGGGCCCGGGGGTTGCGGGCGATCCTGGAAACCTGCATGCTCAACATCATGTATGACCTTCCGTCCACCGATAATGTCAAAGAATGTGTGATCGGCGAAGACGTGGTGCTTCACAAGGAAGACCCGATTCTGCTTTACGAACAGACGCAGAACAAAAAGCAGGCCTAGCCGAAAGCAGGTTTGGAAGAGAGCGCTTCGGCGGAAGCATTGTTTTCCGCCGGGCGCTTTCGTCTGGCTCAACGTTAAAAAGGCTGATAATTTATCCATGATCCATTTTCCTAAAATTTTACGCAAGGACGATATAAACGCTTCCAAAATGAATTTACCGCTGTTGCCATTAAGAGACATCGTCGTTTTCCCACACATGGTGGCGCCGCTTTTCGTGGGCCGCGCAAAATCGGTAAACGCGCTTGCCGAGGCCATGAACAATGAAAAAAGCGTTTTCCTTGCCA
The DNA here is from genome assembly GCA_011390315.1 of Desulfobacteraceae bacterium. Lineage (GTDB taxonomy): Bacteria > Desulfobacterota > Desulfobacteria > Desulfobacterales > Desulfococcaceae > JAABSQ01. The sequence goes on along the minus strand of JAABSQ010000390.1, from coordinate 79 downwards.
CTCAGAAAAAGGCGGGAATCGATACCCCCAAAGAAAAGGACATCCGCAGGGTGGGCACCATCGGAAACGTGCTTCAGCT
>JAABSQ010000389.1 GCA_011390315.1 Desulfobacteraceae bacterium | reverse complement strand
AGCACCTTTCGCACCGGTTCGTCCAGCACCGCAAAAAAGGCGTCGAAACGGTCTTGACTGGAAAACACCTTGGCGAATTCCCGAACCAGCAGCTTTTTGGAAGCGGTCTGAATTCGGGACTTGTTTTTGAAGGAGAAGGGGATCACCTCCATCAGCGGAGGACCGTAGTGGGACATGAATTTCCGAAGATCGATCACCCGGTAGGCGTCGTCGATGAATTCGGTGATTTCCTGGTTTGAAAATTCCATGGTCGTGTTTGCGGTCGATGTCGGATTATCCGAGAATGAATTGAATGTCGTCTTCGCTGAGCGACTTGATGGCGGCGCCGTCGCTGGAAATCAGGTCTTCGAAGAGTTTGCTTTTGATCTTCTGAAGTTCCAGAATTTTCTCTTCGATGGAGCCCCGGGAGATCAGCTTGTAGCTGAAGACGGTCTTGTCCTGGCCGATCCGGTGGGTGCGGTCCACCGCCTGGTTTTCGGCGGCCTGGTTCCACCAGGGATCATAAATGAAGATATAGTCGGCGGCGGTCAGATTGATGCCGTATCCGCCGGTCTTGAGGGTCATCAGAAACGCCTTGCAGTCCGGGTCTTTCTGAAATCGGTTCACCAGCTCCTGCCGGTCCCGGGTGGCGCCGGTCATGACCTGGTAATCGATCCCCAGCCGTTCCAGGTCTTCCCCGATGCATTCCAGGGAGTGGAGGTAGCTGGCGAAAACCAGGACCTTGTGCCGGTTGGCCACCACCTCTTCGATATGCTCCATCAGGATGTCCCGTTTGGGGGAGCGGATGGCGTTTTCGGTTTTGGCTTCGGGCACCGATGCGATCTGCCGCAGCTCGGTCATGGCCTGAAGAATGAAAAACCGGGACTGGTTGAAGCCGCTCCGGGCGATCTGGGATTGAATCATGTCGTAATAGAAGCGCCGGCGCTCCTGATAGAATTCGGTCTGCTCATCGGACATATCCACATACAGGGTCTGCTCGATCTTGTCGGGCAGGTCTTTGAGCACATCCCGCTTGAGGCGCCGCAGAATAAAGGGGTAGATCTTCTTTTTCAGCTCCCGCAGGGCCTCTTTGTCGTCTTCCTTCTGGATGGGAACGGCATAGAACTTGGTGAAATCCTCCACCGACCCGAACATGGCCGGGTTGAGAAACCGGAACAGGGAATAGAGTTCCCCGAGGTTGTTTTCCACCGGGGTGCCGCTCAGGGCCAGGCGGTGGTCGGACTGAAGCAGCATGGCGGCCCGGGAGGTCTGGGACTGAAGGTTTTTGATGTTCTGGGATTCATCCAAAACCACGTAGGCGAAGGGGATTTCTTTGAACGCCTCGATGTCGTTGCGCATCATGGCATAGGTGGTGAGGATCAGTTGTTTGGACTGGGCCGCTTTCAGGTCCCGGTCCGGGCCGTGGTAAACGGCGCAGGTGAGCTGGGGCGTGAATTTTTGAATTTCGTTCTCCCAGTTGAACAGCAGGCTCTTGGGCATCACCACCAGCGAGGGTCTCGATTCCGCCGGATAGATGGAACCGAGCAGGGCCAGGGTCTGGATCGTCTTGCCCAGACCCATGTCGTCTGCCAGGCACCCGCCCAGTCCGTTTTGATGAAGGTATTTGAGCCACTTGAATCCCTGCTTCTGGTAGCTTCGCAGCTCGGCCCGAATCTCCGGCACTCGGGGTTTGGTGCGCTGAATGGTGTTGAACCCCTGAAAGATTTCCCGGGACCGCTGAAAGGATGCCTCGGCGATTTTTTCGTCGATCAATTCCTCCACGATGGGCAGATCGAAAAAGGAGATCTTGACCTTGTCTTTTTTCTTTTTGAAGATCCGGCTCAGCTTGTCGATGTATTCCCGGTTCAGAATGGCATGGGTGCCGTCGCTCAGTCGAATATAGGAATTTTTGTTGTACTGGCTCAGGGCGTCGAACAGAGAGATTTTCTCCCCCTCGATGTCCAGATGGGCGCCGCCCTCGAGAAAGTCGATGCCGTGGGAGAGAGTGAGATCCAGCCGGGGCTTTACCGGCTTGACTTTGTAGGATTTGAGGCGTTCGGCCCCCATCATCACGTACCGGGTGATCAGTTCGGGCAGGTCTTTGTGGATAAAGGGCCGGGCCAGGGGTTCCTGAATCACGAAGAGGTTGTCTTCTACGAAATAGTCGCCGGTTTTGTTCTGCTTTCGGTGTTTTTTGAGCAGGTGGTCCACCTCCCCAAGGGCCTCGTACAGCGGCTCCTGGGAAACCTCGCGAACCACCATCTTTTTTTCCAGCTCATTGAGACCGACGATGCGGGTGACGTCGTAATGGTCGAAAAAATCGGGCTCGAATCCGGCCAGGGAGGTGGAAATCCGCAGATACAGGGTTTTGTCTGAATCCACCTTTTCAAAGACCAGGGTGGGCCGGGCGGTTTTGGCCGGGCCGGTCTCCACCCGGTAATCTTCGTATCGGACCGATATGTTCTGGAAATAGGAGTAGAGAAGGGAGAGGTATTTTTCCAGGTTTTTGGGCAGAATCCGGGTTTCGAACAACGGCAGATCGGTGTAATTTTCCCCCACCGGCTCGATGCGATACAGGGTGTCGCCGCACAGGGCATGGGTTTCACTGACCAGCCGGGGGCGCCCGTCTCCGTTTTCCGGGTGAACCAGGCCGACCTCCGCCGTCATGTACTTGCGCTTCATGTCGATGTGAACCGCGATTCTGCCGTCTCCTTCGGCGAACCGGATCGGTTCCATCTCGGGGCCCACCAGGTTGTCGCACCGGGCCAGCTGCCAGGTCAGGTGCTCGTTTTCGGCCAGATAGAGCCGGTCCGGGGCGGGTGCTCCCCAGTCGATGCGAAAGCCTTTTTGGCGCTGAAGACCGTCGAGCATTTTGAGGACATCCCGGGTCGGGCCGCTGTAGCATTCATAGGGCGCCTCCACGGTATCCCCCCGGGCGTTCACCACTTCGACATAGGCCCCGGCGTCGTCGAAGTCGAGTTGAAAAAAAAGGGCTTCCGCCGGCCGGCTTCGATGCCGAATGGCCCGGTTTCGCTTCAGTTTATCGAAAATATCCGAATGATAGGGTTCGAGATGCTCTTCCATAAGGGTTCGAATCGGCCTCTGTAAAAAATGGTTAAAAAGTACCCGACGCAAAAGTCCTCATTCTAACCATTTTCAGAAAAATGGCAAGGAGAAGAAAACCCCTGTGGATGCCCTGTTGCAGAATGTTGACAGACGTATCGATTTATGCGTCAATTCCGGGTCCGGTTCACATGCGCTTCAAACACCGAAGATGGAGGGAATCATGCCGACCAAAACCGACCCGCTGGAACTGACCCGAACTCTGATACAGACCCAGACCGTCAATCCCCCCGGCCTGGAGCGGATCTGCGCCGATTACCTGGGTGGAATTCTGGAAACCGCCGGGTACAGGGTCCGCTCGCACCAATCGGGACCCGACCGCACCAGTCTGATCGCCAGAAAAGGGGGCCGGGCCGATCAAAAACCGCTCTGTTTTCTGGGCCACACCGACACCGTGCCCCTGGGGTCGGAAAAATGGGAACGGGACCCCTTCGGCGGAGAAATCGCCGACGGACGGATCTACGGCCGGGGGTCCAGCGATATGAAATCGGGGCTGGCGGCCATGGTGGCCGCGGCGGTGGAATTGGCCGACCGACTGGAGGGCACCGCCGGGTTGACCCTGCTGCTGGTGGCGGATGAGGAGACCGGCTGTACCGGCGCCGCCGATCTGGCCCGGCACCCCGATCTGCTGGAGACGGCCGG
>JAABSQ010000388.1 GCA_011390315.1 Desulfobacteraceae bacterium | reverse complement strand
ATTCCAACGGAAGTGCGGCCTCTTGAAAACGTGCCCCACAAAGTTTCGGCCGCAAAAAATCTACTGTGGTCATCTTATTTTCTCCCGGCAAAGAGACCTCTGAACCAAGCCAAGCCGGTGCCCTTTATTTTACAGTACGAAACCATCATCAGATTAACGGCCCGGGAACACAGATCTAAAAGGCACGCGTCTTAATTTTTTATTGAGCATAGCCCACTTAGCCGCCCCAATATGGCAGCTCTTTGTTTTTCTATTTTAATCTAACGAATTTCGGAAGACAAGAAAGAAACCGGATCAGGCCGGGCTTGAACGACGGAGGACCCTGTTGACGCTCCGATATTCTGATTTTTCATTCAGTGAGCGTGGTCGTCATCATGGGAATGGCCTTCCGGCTGCGCTGAATCGGTACCTTCCGATTGAACTTCTTCTCGGGCTGAGCCCTGTTCCTGCGGAGAATCGGATTCGAATGCCGCCGCCTGCTCTTCCTGCCCGTAGGAATGACCGCTATTTGCATCACCGGTCTGCCCGTGATGCCCGCCCATTTGGCCCTCCTGTCCGTGGGCGCCTACTTCGGCACGATATTCCTCCGGCGTCATCTGCGGTAATTTTTTAAGGACCGCAACCAAGCCCCACAGTTCGTCTTCTTTATGGGTGGGGCCGAAGGCCGGCATACCGGTCATTTTAAGGCCGTTTTCGATAATCCAGTACAACTGGGCATCGGTGAATTCTTCTACAATATGATCCGTGGTCAAATCGGGCGGGTTCGGATACAGTCCTTTTGCGAATTCCAGTCGTTCATATCCCGGTGCGCCGTGGCACATCCTGCACATGGGATGAAAATGGTGAAAACCGCTTTCCAGAAGCTCGGGATCATCCAGAGGCGGCGGACTGATGCCGTCGCTGTGATTGTCGATGGAGCGTTCGCGGGCGATCTCCAGGACCGCTGAGGTAGCTTTCCAGTGCGGCACGTCGGCTGCCACATTATAGGCGCCGGACCAAACAAACAGAGCCCCGGCGATCAGAATCAACAAAATGGCGACGAGAAAACCAGATATAAATCTCATATTTAATATCTCCCTTGGGTTCTTGGATGCCGACCGGCCATCCGTTTTCGTCTCATGCCACAGATTTTTATGCGGCTCGTTAACTTGAAAGCGGCTGAGGATTCCTGAATGGTAATCCGCAGAAAGGTCCGAAAACGATCCGGAAAATTATGTAATTATTTAAAAACAGCAGCGTATTTTGTTCTTGCAGCGGTCGCCTGCATCCAGGAGAGAAACCCTTTCACCGCCAGGAAAAGCAGGATCACATACAGCAGCGTCACGAACATGACGCCCTTGGTGAAATAGAGCCCGATGCCGATGATATCCACGATGATCCAGTAGAGCCAGCTTTCGATCCGTTTGATCGCCATCAGCCACATGGCGGTTAAGCTCATGAAAGTGGTGAGTGCGTCGAGATAGGGAAAAGCGGCCGGTTCGGGAAACCATGCCGGAAAGAGGAGATGCACCCGGCTCATGAACCAGCCGTCGAGGAGTGAAAGCACGATGGTGAGGCTGACGGCCAGCATGATCCCTTTTGTGGTGCTGAATCGCACGTCGAGAATTTGCCCTTCTTCTTTCGGGGAATCGGCCCATCGCCACCAGCCGTAAATGCAGGCGATGATGTAGTACATCTGTTCAAAGGTATCCGAATAGAGCCGAATCTGGTAGAACAGCGCCATGTACAGCAGTACGCTCACAAGCCCCACCGGCCAGGTCAGCACCCGCCGTTTTGCGATCAGCCACACGGACCAGAGATAGAGGATGGTTCCGACGAATTCGATGACGCTCATCGGATATCCGAAAATGGTGAAGGCGATGGTGTCTACGCTCAAAAGTCGGATCATGAGATAGGCTTTAGAAGAGTGGCCCTTGGACTCAGTGCATGAAAAAGATATTTAATCCAGGGCAAGAGCCGAAAATCGGGGAGAGATATCGTTAATTATTAAGGATTGTCCAGCCTTCAGTCTTCTGATAGGTTCTTCAACTTTTCTTTTAATCGACGTACGTCTTCAATGTTCAGTTCTGTTGCTTGCGCAATCTGATCTTCAGTGAGAATCCCAAATGAAAGCAAAACTTTCGCTGTTTTTTCAGCCTTTTCTTTTTCCCCTTTGATGCGCCCTTTTTCCATGCCGATCCTTTCGGCTGTAGTAACATACTGCATTTTCACTTCCTCCTCGAATTTTACCAGTTCTTCATGATACCATTTTTCCAGATCTTCCGGAAGCCGCATGATCCAGTCGATAAATCTGTACAGGTTGATGATATCCTGCCTGTTCCAACCACGGCGATACAGGTTCTTGCTCAGGGTCAGTTTGTACTGGAGTCTTTCATTCTGGTTCTTCCGGGTTTTCATCGTATGAAGATGCGCCATCACCACAACCGCAAAAAGATTGGATGACGATTCCAGAGTTTCCCATCGATCCCGGTAGGCCAGAAGCTTCACCGTCGGAAATTCAAATTTCGTGCGGCATCCCCACAGTTCCTGTTCATATGACTGAATATACCACCTGAGGTTTTCATCCGCAAGGACCGCAAGACTGACCACCGGCCTTTTGTGCAGATCGTGAATCCGGTAGTGGTACACAAAAACGCGGTGTCCAAACTCTTTCTCTTCCTGCCCCTGAATCTCAATGTGAGCCAGCACCCAGGCTTCCTGTCCGTCCTTTTTCCAGACCTTCACCAGATTGTCCGCCAGACGGAATCCCACCTCGGATTCCCGGGTAATCTGGCGAAGTTCCTTGTCCAGCAGTTCATATCCCCGGCTCCAATCAATTTCTTTGGCGATGTCGGGGAAAAAGAATTCCATGAATTCCTGAAAATAAAGGCTCAGGATCTCTTTCCAGGGACTGTCGTATTCATCGCGTGTGGTCATGTTGGTTTTTCCTTGAACTTTTTCAGTGCAGGTTCGGATGTAGAGAATATTTGCTGTGCTGCTTCAAAATCGATTTCACCTGACCAACCCGGCTTTCCAGATCACCGGACAGCCGAAGATAGGGAATCCGCCGCTCAGCCAGGTCCGCAATGATCCGCTTTTGAAAATTATGGCGATCCGCTTCCCCTGAGCGGTCCCATGTATCCTCATAGGGAATGTCGTTTTCGCAGAGAAAGACGAGATCATAGCGGCTGGCGGCCTTTTCGGCAAGCTCGGCAAGCCGGTGGGATGCCTCGCCGTGATAGTGGAGTGCAAACTGATAGGTCGTCAGCGCACTGGTATCGGTGAACAGATACCGGTCGGCGCGGCGCAGCAGGTCTTCCTCCCGCTCAAGGTGAGCTTCGGCGATCTCCACCAGTTGGTCAAGTGAAAGACGCCGGTTCACCTGATGGCGTTCCCAGTATTCCCGTCCGTACTCCGGCATCCATTGCGTCCGGAACTCCCGAGCGAGTCTGGAAGCCAGTGTCGTCTTTCCCGTACAGGGCGCACCCAGAAAAACGACATG
>JAABSQ010000387.1 GCA_011390315.1 Desulfobacteraceae bacterium | reverse complement strand
CCGGTAAACCCGGGGATGGATATATTCCCGGTGCCGGAAGGGATCGTTCCGAATCATGGTTCCGGAGACGGGGACCTGCCGGCGTTCGGTATCCATTAGCCGGTTTTGTGCGCCGAGAGCGCGGCTCATGTGATCGCCGTAAAACTCACTGGAATAGAAATGGGTGATGCCCTTCACTCCCAGACGGTTCAGGATATAGTCTTCGTGGCGCCGTTTGATCTCCGGGGTATCGCCCACTTCCGTGGGCCCGTCCCATGCCTCGATCACCTGAACCGCCGAATAGAGTTC
>JAABSQ010000386.1 GCA_011390315.1 Desulfobacteraceae bacterium | reverse complement strand
TAGGGGCTCTGTTATGGTTGATTCTGGGCGTATCCCTGATGGCATACGCTTTAATGTGGCTTTTGATCGCACGGATCGACGCAACAAGAGTAGCGAGCCTGTTTTATTTCGGTCCCCCTGTAACGATGCTGATGGGCTGGGCGGCGTTCGGCGACCGCCTCCTGACCACGGATTTGGTGGGTTTGGGCGTCATTGCCGTGGGTGTGATCATGACGCAAATGAAATTGGACGTCCGTCCCCGGGCTGCGAAATAACCGCTCGCCCCGATCCTTGTCCTGATCCCCGACAAGGATCGCGGGCTATTCAATCCCCATCAACAAACGGATAAGGCCGGCCGTCACCAGGACCGCCGAGAGCCCGCCGATCCACAATCCGACAAACCAGAGCCACTCCTTCCGCTTTTTAGTAATAGGGCTCATGGGAGACCTTCCCCCTGAAGACATAGTAGGAGTATCCGATATAGGCGAGCATGACCGGGAGCATAATGGCGATGCCCACCAGAAGCAGCGACTGGGAGGTGGGCGCCGCGGCGGCGTCCCGGATGGAGATCGCAAAGGGCACCAACCAGGGCCAGAGGCTGATGCCGATGCCGAGATATCCCAGGAGAAAGATGCCGATGGAGAGAACAAACGGGCGGATCTCCCGGTCTTTTTGCAGGTCGAACCAGAGAACGAAAAAGAGGATAGCGGTCAGCAGCGGCACCGGCATGAGCATGAGGTAGTTGGGATAGCTGAACCATAGCGCACGGATATCCGGGTTCATCATCGGCATGCTGACGCTGACCAGCCCCATGAAGACCGCCACATACCACATCACATAGGCAGCGCTTTTCCGGGCCCATTCCTGGGTCTCGCCGTCGGTTTTCATGACCAGCCATGTGGCCCCCAGCAGTGCGTACCCGCATACCACCGCCACGCCGGTCATGACGCTGTAGGCATTGAGCCAGTCGAAAGCGCCGCCCGCGAAATGTCGGCCCTCCACCTCGAACCCCTGCACATAGGCCCCGATGATCATCCCCTGCATGAGCGCGGCGGTCAGGGATCCGACATGAAAGGTGGTATCCCAGATCTTTCTGGATCGGCCCTGGGCTTTGAACCGGAACTCGAAAGAGACCCCGCGGAAGATGATGCCCAGCAGCATGATGATGATGGGGATATAAAGCGCCGGCATCAGGACCGAATAGGCCAGGGGAAAGGCCGCGAACAGTCCGCCGCCGCCCAGCACCAGCCAGGTTTCGTTGCTGTCCCAGACCGGGGCGATGGAGTTCATCATCCGGTCGCGGCATTGGTCGGTGGGGGCGAACGGAAAGAGGAGCCCCATTCCCAGGCCGAATCCGTCCAGGATGACGTACAGAATAATGGCGATTGCGATCAGTCCGTACCAGATCAGGGGCAAGTCCAGAAACCCTGCGAAATCAAACATGGTCGCCTCCTTTTTCCGAAGCCATGTCGCTGAAAATCGGCGGCTTGTCCACCCCGTGGGTTCCGAAGACTTCGTCCTCCGTTTGGGGGCCTTTGGCGATCAGGCGGAGGATATAATAGGTCCCGGCGCCGAAAATAAACAGATAGACGACGATAAATGCGGCCAGGGACGGCGCGATCTGTTCGGCGCCGACGGGGGAAGCGGCCTCGGCCGTCCGGATCAGGCCGTAGACCACCCAGGGTTGACGGCCCACTTCGGTGACGAACCAGCCGGCCACCACCGCTATGAAACCGGCCGGGGTCAGAGCCATGCACCAGACCTGAAACCACCGGGTGTCGAAGAGTTTTTTCCGGAAAAACAGGAAGATCGCGAAAAGACCGGTCAACGCCATCAGGACGCCCAGACCCACCATGATCCGAAAAGACCAGAAGACCACGGCCACCGGCGGCCTTTCATCCGCGGGCCACTCCTTCAGGCCCCGGACCTCTCCCTCCCAGTCATGGGTCAGAATCAGGCTGGAAACCTTCGGGATTTCAACGGCATACCGGTTGGTCTCCGCCGCCTGGTCGGGCCAGGCGAAGAGGACCATGGGCGCGCCCTTTTTCGTCTCCCAGAGGCCTTCCATGGCGGCCACCTTGGCCGGCTGATATTCAAAGGAGTTCAACCCGTGGAAATCGCCGAACAGGATCTGGGCCGGGGCCACGAACACCGCCATGATCATGGCCATGCCCATCATCACCCGCGCGTGGCGGACATGCTGTTTCCGAAAGAGATAGTAGGCCCCGACGCCCCCCACCACGAAAGCGGTGGTAAGATAAGCGGCGGTGACCATGTGGACCAGACGATAAGGAAAGGAGGGATTGAAAATGATTTCCAGCCAGTCCGTGGGATACAGAATGCCGGCTTCGCCGATTTCATACCCCTGGGGGGTCTGCATCCAACTGTTGGCGGAGAGAATCCAGAAGGCGGACAAGAGGGTGCCGAAGGCCACGATGACCGTGGAGGCGAAGTGCATCTTCCGGCTGACGCGGTCCCACCCGAAGAGCATGATGCCGAGGAAGGATGCCTCCAGGAAAAAGGCGGTGAGGACCTCATATCCGAGCAGAGGCCCCAGCACATTCCCGGTTCTGTCCGAAAAGACCGACCAGTTGGTGCCGAACTGAAATGACAATACGATCCCGGAGACCACTCCCATGCCGAAGGTCACCGCGAAGATTTTGACCCACATGCGGTAAACTTCCTCATAGATTTTGTCGCCGGTTCTGAGCAGCCGCCACTCCACCACCGCCAGCCAGCTGGCCAGTCCGATGGTGAAGGCGGGAAAAAGAATATGAAACGCCACGGTAAAGGTGAATTGAAGCCGGGCCAAAAAAACGGGATCCAGATCGGTCAGCATAATCGTATCCTCGAAGATATAAGTATAAATGCTGATCTAGTTTTCTCACAAATTGGGGTTTTTGTCACCAAAAAAACGGAACAATTCATCTTAACCGCATTGCGGGAGGCCGATGCACTCACCCTCTCTCTGGTGGCGGAAATGGACGGGCGCATCGTCGGTCATATCTCTTTTTCTCCTGTCGCTATTTCCGACGGCGCACAGGGATGGTACGGTCTCCCCATTAACTTGCAATGAGCTGTCCCCGTCCGAATTATCTAACGCTTTGGATCGTTCGCGCTTTTCCACCTTGAAATCCCAGCGCCCTTCCGCTATAAACGGAATCGAGCAAACCGTCCGGCGTTCTTCCCGACCCTTTTCCGGGCTCACAAGGTGTTCGATTCTGAGGCATTCACCCCTCGACAGGAGGTTGGTCATCCATGAAACGGAACCTTTTTTCCTCTGGCCTGCTCATCCTTTTGACCGCCGTTTTGCTCTTTTCCTGCGGCGGAGACAAAGACGCAACCGACAATCAAAAATCACCCGCATCGTCCGGGACCCGCCTGACCATCGTTTCCGGGTCCGAGAACAAGGGACTGGAACCCCTGATCATGGCCTTCGCCCGGAAAAAGGGCGCCGCCATCGACATCGACTACATGGGCAGCGTGGACATGACGCTGATGCTGGCCGAAAAGGGGAAAGACCTGCCCTACGACGCGGTCTGGCCGGCCAACACCCTCTGGATCACCCTGGGCGATACGCACAACGCCGTGAAAAAGGCCGAAAGCATCATGCGGTCGCCGGTGGTCCTCGGCGTCAAGAAGCCGGTGGCCGAGCGGCTCGGCTGGATTGACAAGGAGGTGGCGATCCCCGACATCCTCGAAGCGGCAAAGGCGGGAAAGCTCCGGTTCGCCATGACCTCCGCCACCCAGTCCAATTCCGGCGCCAGCGCCTATATCGGATTTCTATACGCCTTTTCCGGG
>JAABSQ010000385.1 GCA_011390315.1 Desulfobacteraceae bacterium | reverse complement strand
GCATGTCGTCGTACCGGGCCGAGGCGAGATACTTGCAATAGGCCTCGGAGACCGGAAGCAAAACCCCCCGTTCCTCCATATCCCGATAGGCCGCCCCCATATGACGGAGGAGTTCGGTGCGGCCCATCTCGAACCAGCGCAGATAGTTTGCGTGATAGGCCATCCCCATCTGGTCGGTGTCGCCGTAGATGACGCGGTAGGTGATCCGGTGGGTCAGCATGGAAATCAGCCGGCTTCCCCGGCCATCACCTGCTCGATCAGGGGCTTGAGGTCCTCGTACTCCCGGGCCACCGGAAACTGGGGAAACTCCGAGACCACATTCTCCGGGGGCCGAAAGAGAATCCCCTCATCCGCTGCCTTGAGCATGGAGATATCGTTGTAGGAATCCCCCATGGCGATGACATGGAAATTGAGCCCCTGCATCGCCTCCACCGATTTGCGCTTTCCGTCTTCCTGCCGAAGCCGGTAATCGGTGATGGCGCCGTCCGGGGCGACCAGAAGGGTGTGGCAGAACAGGGTGGGCCACCCGAGCTGACGCATCAGGGGTCCGGCGAACTGGACATAGGTGTCCGATACGATAATGACCTGGGAGCGCTCGCGAAGCCAGTTCAGAAAATCCAATGCCCCCGGCAGCGGTTCCATTTGATCGATGACCCGGGTGATGTCTCCGAGCCTGATGTTGTGTTGGTCCAGAATGGACAGCCGTTTCTGCATCAGCTCGTTGTAGTCGGCGATATCCCGGGTGGTCAGCCGAAGTTCCTCGATGCCGGTTTTTTCGGCGACATTGATCCAGATCTCGGGGACGAACACCCCCTCCAAATCGGAGCAGACAATATGCATGATTCCTCACAATCTGAGTCTAAAATAAAATGTGGAGAAGGATAAAAAACGGCGGGGACGACCCATTCTTCGCCTCTGCTGCGGTCATCCCCAGCCGGGGTCCCGGAAAAACGGTCATTCCCCGAAGACTTAATCGCTGTTCTCATCCTCGATCCGGATAAGAACCGGGGTTTCGCTCACCGCTTCCAACCCGTTGATCTCGGCCAGGGCCTTGTTGACATCCGCCTCCCGGGCCCGATGCGTGAGCATCACGATCGGCACCGCGCCGTCGATCTTGCGCCCCTTCTGGTGGACCGAGGCGATGCTGATTCCGAACTTGCCCAGAATCCCGGCGATGGTGGACAGCACCCCCGGCCGATCCGCGGCGGCAAACCGAAAATAGTAATTGGTTTCGATTTCTTCAACCGGCATCACCGGTATTTTCCGAATCGCGTCCGGCTGATAGGATAGCAGCGGCAGCCGGCTTCCGGCGCCGGTGAGTATATTGCGGGCGATATCGACGATGTCGCCCACCACGGCGCTGCCCGTGGGCATCATCCCCGCGCCGTAGCCGTAGAGCATCATCTCCCCCACCGCATCGGCAGAGATGGTGACCGCGTTCAGGTTTTCGCCCACATTGAACAGCGGGTTGGAATCTCGGATCATGGTGGGATGGACCCGGGCCTCCACCCGGTCGCCCTTGTCTTTTCCGATGGCCAGCAGCTTGACCTTGTACCGGAACTCCCGGGCGAAATCGATGTCTTCGGGGGTGATTCCGGTGATCCCCTCCACATAGATGTCCGAAAGGTTGATCTCCATGCCGTAGGCCAGGGCGTTGATGATGGCCAGCTTGTGGGCGGTGTCGTAGCCTTCCACATCCAGGGTGGGATCGGCCTCGGCGAACCCTTCGGCCTGGGCCTCGGCCAGGGCCGATTCAAAGGCGCTGCCCTCATCGGTGATTTTGGTCAGGATGTAGTTGCAGGTGCCGTTCAGGATCCCGGTCATGGCATGGATGCGGTTTCCCACCAGGGACTCCCGAAGGGTCTTGATGATCGGCATGCATCCGCCCACGCTGGCTTCATAGGCCAGCTCCACCCCGGCTTTCCGGGCGGCCCGAATCAACTCGTTTCCCTTGCCGGCCAGCAGCGCCTTGTTGGCGGTGACCACATGCTTGCCCTTTTGAATGGCCTGATGGATGAATTCTTTGGCGATGCCTTCGCCGCCGATCATCTCCACCACGATCTGGATCTCGGGATCATTCAGCACCTGTCCGGCATCCGACACCAGGACCCCCGGGTCGAAGGCGACCCCCCGGTCGGTTTCCGTATCGATATCGGCCACCCGCTTCAGGTTCAGATCGGCGCCCACCCGGGCCCGCAGCAGGTCCCGGTTGTTGATCAGCAGTCTGGCCACCCCGGTTCCCACCGTGCCGCAGCCGAGCAGCCCCACATGAATCTGTTTCATAAGCCCCACTCCTTACATGATTTTTCGAATGCCGCGTACCGCCTGGCCGCGTACCGCCTGCCGTGTACCGTATGAACTCAGGATCCCCACACAGAACCCCGCCCGCCATCCGGGCATTGCAGCTCCGGAAAAAAAGAAAAGATAATCCGGCGGCGGACCCTTGCCCGGAAAAAGTCGGTATAAACAGCCGCAACGCCGCGGGCCCCTGCCGAATCGCAAAAAATACCATAAATACTTACAATAACCGCCCGTTTATGTCAAAAAAATTGTTTTGACTTTTGTGCCCATTCGATCTAATCTTCAGAAATCATTCGTTGGGGTTCCGATTGCTTTTAGAGGAGATATATGACAAAACCGCTCACCTATGCAGAAGCAGGCGTAGACATCGACAAAGCCAACAAGCTGGTCGGCAGGATCAAGGAGATCGCCAAACGGACCCCCCGACACGGAGTCATGGGGGATATCGGCGGGTTCGGCGGCCTGTTTTCCCTCAACCTGGCCAATATCGAACGGCCGGTCCTGGTCAGTTCCACCGACGGGGTGGGAACCAAACTCAAGATCGCCTTCATGATGGGCAAACACGACACGGTCGGCATCGACCTGGTGGCCATGTGCGTCAACGACGTCGCTGTTCAAGGGGCCAAACCGCTCTTTTTCCTGGATTATCTTTCCATGGGACGGCTGGACGATGAAGTCGCGGCGGAAATCATTCAAGGGGTGGGAGAAGGGTGCAACCAGGCCAACTGCGCCCTGATCGGCGGTGAAACCGCGGAAATGCCCGGGTTTTACAGCGACAATGAGTATGACCTGGCGGGGTTCACCGTCGGTTTGGTCGACAACGACAAGATCATCGACGGATCGGATATCCGGGTCGGGCATCGGCTGGTCCAGATCCCCTCCAGCGGCCTTCACAGCAACGGCTACTCTCTGGCCCGAAAGATCTGCTTTGATGTGTTGGAATTGAAGATCGACAGCCATGTTCCGGAACTGGGAAAAACCATCGGCGAAGAACTGTTGACGCCCACCAAGATCTATTCGGAAACCATACAGAAGCTGATTCGGGATCTGCCGATTCACGGGCTGGCCCATATCACCGGCGGCGGCATCGAAGACAACATTCTTCGCGTGATTCCCCGGGCCTGCAATGTGATCCTGTATCCCGGCAGTTGGCACATTCCGCCCGTTTTTTCTTTTCTGCAAGAGGCCGGAAAGATCGAAGAGCGGGAGATGATGCGGACCTTCAACAACGGCATCGGCATTCTCGCGGTGGTGCCGGAAACGTATGCACAGGACGTGGTAGGACGGCTTCGGGCGATGAACGAAGACGCCGAAATCGTGGGTGAAATCGTACAGAGAAAAGGCCCCGGCGCCCGGGTGAAATGGACGACCTGAAGATACACGGATAGCTCCTATCGATTTTTTTTCTCCGAGGGCCGGGGTCCTGGTGCAAACCGAAGGACCTTGGCCGTTTTTTTTGTGAATCCCATGCTGTATGCCTAT
>JAABSQ010000384.1 GCA_011390315.1 Desulfobacteraceae bacterium | reverse complement strand
GCTGCCCATCCCGATAAATGGAGATTTTAAATCCGTTTCCGGTTATGTTTCTCTCCACAAAAAGATCCTGTATATTCTCTATTATCCGATATGAAGAACTAATCTTCGTATATTCAATCTTCCAATGATGCCATTGAATATCGTCAGTTGTGGATACGGTTTTTGCCTTTGGCCAATCGACGTCGGACAGCTCAATCCAGGCGTAGCCGTCTTCATCCCAATAGAATTGAATCCCTTGGCCGCCACTATCGGAACTCCCCTGACCAAACAGGAATTCTTTTTCTCCTCTTCCAGACCGTTTCGCCCAGAATTCAATTGAGAATTTATCCTTATCTTTCAAATCAATATTTTCTATCGAGACAAAATCATCAAACCCATCGAATTTAAGGGCAACAACAGGATTATCATCCGAGATCGCAGCTCCCACGGCATCGTATTCTGTGGATACATACCGGCTGTTAATGTCATAAACATCATGCACGATACCATCTACCTGCGGGGAAATCTCTTCTCCTTCGGTTATCCAGTGCTTGCCTACCGCAGGTACGGGATTTCCGAAATTTTCAAGATACCCGGAGCCCATCGTGCCGGATAAATCATGACGGATAGTGAACGCATATTGAGTAATGCCGTTGCCTGTACGACTGTGTGCAAGTTCTTCAATTTCTTTCTCTGTCGGATTGGAGAGTACATTTTCATCTATGTCGTAATATGTCCACGTCGGCGTAGTTTGTGCCGATGCGGATTGCTGAATAATGAATGTTGAAAAAAGAATGATCAAAGCCAGGATTGCCCATAATGATCTTTTCATCAGAAATTCTCCCTTCTATAACTTCACAAATTACATTTAATCGATATTCCCTGTATTTATTCCAAAATCTGCAAAAAGGCCATGACTGCTCACTCATTCAGTATGTCGATAGACGACATCCGATCCAAAATGAATGTGCCATCGAGTTTAATCGGGACCTTATGAAGGCCGCCAATCTCTTCCTGATATACCCCCTTCAACTTTGACACCCCGTCTTCGGGCGATCCGTTTTCCGGAAATTCATCGAAGGTCAAAGTGATATTTCGAATGACTTCAACTCCCGTATCTCCGTCATTTTGATGATCCGGGTGATATTTATGCCGGAAAGGATTCGAGGGGTGGTCTTTGCCAAGAGTCAGTGTCCCGGAAACCGTTTTCGACGGTTCGATGCTGCCGCTCAAGGGGAGTTCATTCAAAGCCGGGTCAAAATCGAATGTGGTACTCGCCAGGCGGATACCGGTGAGCTTGCCGTCCCTCCGGACGACCCCCTCATACTCCGGCAGCCGGGTATCATCCGTGATCAGGGCCCGGCGCACCATCTCCTTTGTTTCATCGTTTTCCGTCACCGTATACCGCTTCTGCATCAGGGTGACGGCTCTGAGCATTCTCACCTGGCCGGCCCCATCCGAATGGAGGATGATCCGCAGATCGAAAGGATTTTTGACATCTTTGACGGTAGAAGTATCGATCTTGCTGGCCACCTCGTTGACCTTATCGACCTCGATCTCTCCGATCCAGAGCCCGGAAAAACCGCCGCCGGTCTCGGCCATCACCGGAATATAGTACATTCCGCCGATGGTGCTGTCGGTGATCTTCAACAGGCTTTTTACAGGGCCTGCAGAAAGTTCGGCCCGGCGCACCGCCAGCCGGATCGTTTCGGTTTTCCCCGGTTCCAGGGGCGTCTCGGAAGAATAGGCTGTAAACGGCGTATACACCTTGCCGGTCTCCGGCGCAAATGTCACCAGGGAAAGCGGGACATCCGGGTCCCCGGCCGCGTTCGGAACGGCTTCCACCTGAAAAGAAATCGGAGCCGAAGCCCGGTTGGTCACTTTTATGGACAATTCCACGGCAGACGGGATATAAGTGAGGGAATCTCCGGGCGCGGGCAGATCGATTTCGGGAATCCCCCTGAATTCGGTTCCGCCATCGCAGAAAATCCAGTAGGCCCTTCCCGGAGCGATCGGATCGGCCTTGTCGGCGAGTGTCCATTGATCGTTTTTGAGATAATAGATATATCCGTCGGAAAAGGCCGCTGCACCCCCCAGATATTTCTCAAAGGTGGGAGGAGCGGCCGGATTGACATGGAACCCTGTGAAGTTAAAGGAATCCGGCTGCCATTTCATGGAACGGAATATGGGAATGCCGTTTACCTCCAGTTGCACATCCTGGGTGCAGTGGATCAGGTAACCCTGGTTGGCCTGCAGCGCAAACAGATTGTTCAGGAATGCTTCTTCTGTTCCCTGCCGGAACCAGCGATGCCAGCCGGGGTCGTTAAAGGGGACTTCATCCGGGTCCTGTATGAACTGAACCGATGTGGTCCGGGGATAATAGGTCAGCACCTTGTCCACAGGATGTCCCCCGAAAACAGCATCCGGTTTCGCATCAACCGGCTCTACCGTGAGAAAAACCGAATTCCATCCGGCTTTGAGCTGGATCATCTGGGGGATCGTCCACCCGGCATCCGCCCGAACCGAAGACAATATCAGAATCGCTGCGGTTACAGTTATCAGAAATAAGATAGGCCGGTTGAATGTCTTTTGAATGAGTAAGGTCATTGTTTTTTCTCCTTATTATTAACAGTTAGAAGATTAGAATCTTTCAATCACCTCCGAATCAGGTAAAATGCCATCTTCCGCTCCAACTCCTCCAATCCGACCCCCAGCATCCCCGCGGCCGCCTCCATATCCCAGCACACCAGCTCCAGAATGTTTCGGATAAAATCCCGCTGGAACCGCCGGGTCGCCTGTTCCAGGTTGAACGGATGGACGGTCTGTTCTCTTCGAGCGTTCATGTGCTGTTGTCAAGCAATTGGCGTGCCCGGAGAGATTATTTTTTTTAAGTTACTGAAATATAATCGTAATACAGATCCAATGGGCTCCGAAAAGCCCCCCCTGCGTCAAGGCGACGCAGGGGAATGTGCGGAGAGAACAGAGTTTTTGGAGATATAGGTTGTAAATTCAGCAGGATGGCAGGTGCGTCACCGGGACGCAGGCCCCCGGCGTCCCGGTGACGCACCCCCGCCTCCGGCTTCCGAACGCGCCGGCTCACAGATCGTACCGCTTGATCTTTCGCTGAAGGCTCTTTCGGGGAATGGAGAGGGCTTTGGCCGCCTGAGTCCGGTTGTTGTCACAGCGGGAGAGGGCTTCGGCGATCACTTTGCGCTCGAAGGCTTCCATGAGTTCGCTGAGGGAGGGGCCCTGCGGGGCTTCCGGCAGATCCGCGCCCGGGGAGAATCCGCAGCCCAGTTCGATCTCGCCGGTGGCCAGGAACCGCCGGAGTTCGTTGAAAAGCTCCCGGACGTTGCCGGGCCAGTCATAAGTCATGAACCGGGCCATCAGTCGGGCCGGCGGCCCGGGGGGGCAGGCCTGGCCGTTTTGGTTCTGCAGTTCAAAGAAATGGTCCACCAGCAGGCCGATATCCTCCCTGTGGTTCCGCAGGGGCGGCATCTCGATGGGGATCACATGGATCCGCTGGAAAAAATCGGGGCGCATCCGGCCGCTCTTCACCAGCTCCGCCAGGTTCCTGTTGGTGGCCGAGATGATCCGCACATCCGCGGTGCGGGCAGCAGATGCTCCCACCGGGGTATATTCGCCGTCCTGCAGTGCCCGCAGCAGCTTGGCCTGCATGGTCAGGGTCAGCTCCCCCACTTCGTCGAGGAAGAGAACCCCGCCTCTGACCGATCCGAAAAAGCCGGGGATGTCTCTGTCCGCGCCGGTGAATGCCCCCTTTGTGTAGCCGAAGAACATCGATTCGAAAAGAG
>JAABSQ010000383.1 GCA_011390315.1 Desulfobacteraceae bacterium | reverse complement strand
TCCGATCTCGCCGATCCCGAACTGGATCCGATGATCATCGCCTACCGCAATTCCCTGGATGAAGAAGAGCGGGTTCGGCTTTCCATCGAAATGCAGGAAAAAATCCATCAAATCGGCCCTTTTGTGCCGACCTTCATGGTGCCCTATGTGCGCCATGCCTACTGGCGGTGGTGGCGTCTGCCGGATCCCCCCGGCACCCGGCACAGCAGCGATCTTTTTCTGCCGTTTGACAGCACTGCCGGCGGGCTCTTCTGGTATGATGAAGCATTGCACGAGGAGACCAAGGAAGCCATGAAACGGGGCAGACCGCTGGAGCCGGTCACGAACGTGGATAAAACCTATATGATGCCGTTCCTGAAATAGGGCCTTCGGCGCCCGAATGGACGTGGAAAATGCGACCTTGAAACCGATATTAGAAGTCAACAACCTGGTGACCGCCTTCGATACCGAAGAGGGGCGGATCCGGGCGGTGGACGACGTCAGTTTTTCGGTGCCCGCGGGCGGCACCCTGGGGGTGGTGGGCGAATCGGGATGCGGCAAGAGCGTGACCGCCCTGTCGGTGATGCGGCTTCTGCCCAAGCCCATGGGGCAGATCCTGTCCGGGGAGATCCGGTTCGACGGCGTCGATATCGCCCACCTGCCGGCCGAGGAGATGTTCGCGGTGCGGGGCAACCGGATCTCCATGATTTTTCAGGAACCGATGACCGCCCTCAATCCGGTCCATAGAATCGGCAAACAGCTTCGGGAGGTGTTCCGACTCCACTTCCAGAATATGGAAGACGCGGAGATTCGGCAATCGGCCCTGGAAATGCTCAAAAAAGTGGGCATTCCCGAACCCGAGCAGCGGTTGCGGGAGTATCCCCATCAGATCTCCGGCGGGATGCGCCAGCGGGTGATGATCGCCATGGCCTTGGCCTGCAAACCCGAGATCCTGATCGCCGATGAACCGACCACCGCCCTGGACGTCACCATTCAGGCACAGATTCTGACCCTGATCAAAAACCTTCAGGAAGAGACCGGCATGTCGGTGATTTTCATCACCCATGACCTGGGGGTCATTGCGGAAATCAGCGATTCGGTGGTGGTGATGTACGCGGGCAAAGTGGCCGAGGCCGCACCGGTAACCGAGTTGTTTCGAAATCCCCGGCACCCCTATACCCAGGGGCTTCTGTCTGCCATTCCCCGTCTGGAAACCCCGCGTAAAACCCGCCTCGACATCATCCAGGGGATCGTCCCGAGTCTCTATGATCTGCCCGAAGGGTGCCGGTTTCAGAACCGCTGTCCCTTTGCCCAGCCGGTCTGCAAAGAACAGCCGCCTCTGTACGAAGTGAATCCCGACCATGTCTCGGCCTGCCATTTCCGGGACGAACTGCCGGAATTCGAAAAACCCCATGAGATCTCCGCCTTCAGGCCGGAACCCGAGGTCGATGCCGGTGAAGCCGCGCCGGATACCGGTTCTTCGTCCCCTTCTTCTGAAAACATCGCCCTGGAAGTCGCCGATTTGAAGATGCACTTTCCCGTTCACGGCGGCATTTTTCTGCGCCGGGTGGCCACCGTATTCGCCGTGGACGGGGTGTCGTTCAAAATCCGGACCGGCCGGACTCTGGGGCTGGTGGGCGAATCGGGGTGCGGAAAGACCACCGTGGGCCGGTGTATCATTCGGCTCTATGATCCCACCGACGGTCGCATCCTGTTCGACGGCCGGGATCTATGCCGTCTGGACCGCAAAGCACTTCAGGCGGTGCGGCGGGATGTGCAGATGATCTTTCAGGACCCGTTCGAATCCCTCAACTCCCGCAAGACCGTCGCCGGGATCGTGGGGGAACCCTTCGTCATTCACGGCATCGGCGCCCCGGATGAACGTCGGGACCGGGTGAAGGCCCTGCTTGCCCGGGTGGGATTGCCCGAAAATGTATTGACCCGGTTTCCCCATGAATTCAGCGGGGGCCAGCGCCAGCGCATCGGGGTGGCCCGGGCTTTGGCCCTGAACCCGCGGCTGATCGTGGCGGATGAGCCGGTCTCGGCCCTGGATGTCTCCATCCAGTCTCAGATTCTCAACCTGCTGTTGGATCTTCAGCGGGAGATGGGGCTCACTTATCTCTTCATCTCCCATGATCTGTCGGTGGTCAAACACATTTCCGACCATATCGCGGTCATGTACCTGGGCGTGATCGTCGAATTTACCGATGCCGACACCATCTATGACCAACCGATCCATCCGTATACCCGGGCCCTCATCTCGGCCATTCCGGTTCCCGATCCCGATGCAAAACGGGAACCTCAGATCCTGAAGGGGGATGTCCCCTCGCCGATCCATCCGCCGTCGGGATGCAGATTTCGAACCCGATGCCCCATCGCCGTCGACCGGTGCATCCATGAGGCGCCGCCGCTGAGACCGGCCCCGGCCACCCGGGGCGACGAACATCTGGTGGCCTGCCACCGAGCCGAGTATGTACAGCGTGAACTACTGAAGGAGGCATAAGGGAGATCGGACACCGGTAATGGGAGCGGACATACCCGACAAATCGAAGCACCCCTTTTACCCCTTTGCCGTTCGAGTTCTGATCACGGTGGGGATCAGCGGAACATTCTTGTTGCTGATCCTGTTGATCTGGCGATCCACCACCATTCTGCTTCTGATTTTCGCCGGTTTTCTGCTCAGCATTATTCTTCGGTGGCTGAAAGATCAGATCAGCCGGTATACCCGTATTCCCCGCAGTCTGGCACTGGTAATATCCCTGATTCTTATTTTCTTGTTGATCGGTCTGTTCAGTATGTATTTCGGCCCGCTTTTGAAACAGCAGGTGGTCGATTTCTATCGCCGAATACCCGAATACCTTTCGGATGTAAAATATTATCTGAATCAATTCAGCTGGGGCAAAGCGGTACTCGCACAGGCCGAAAAACCGGAAACCCTGATCAGCGCCGAAAACCTGAAGGAGACTGAACTGCTGAGCCGGGTCATCGGGGTTTTTTCCACCACCTTCGGCGCCGTCACCGGCGTATTGTTCATTCTGGTCATCGGCGTCTACCTGGCCGCCCAACCGGATATCTATCTGAATGGTATTCTTCGCCTGATTCCGCTGAACAGTCGTCCCAGAGCGCTTGAGGTTTTTCACAACCTGTCCACCGCTATTCGCGGATGGCTCTTGGGCCAACTGTTTTCAATGTCGATTCTGGGCGCCATCGTCGGTACCGGATTATGGCTGTTGGGGCTTCCCAATGCCCTGGCGTTGGGGCTGTTCGCCGCATTGATGACCTTTATTCCCAATTTAGGGCCTGTGCTGGCCTTTATTCCCGCGATTCTGGTCGCCTTGTCTCAAGGGGTATGGACCGCCTTTTACGTCAGCCTTTTTTATGTGTTCGTTCAAAATGTGGAAGGGTATTTTCTCACCCCCAAGATCCAGGAGAAAATCATTTCCGTGCCGGCGGTGCTTATCCTTTCAGTGCAGATTCTGCTGTTCAACATCATCGGTTTTCTGGGGATTCTTCTGGCCATGCCCTTGCTGGCCTGCACGATGGTGCTGATCCAGATGCTTTATGTTGAAGACGTTCTGGGGGATCGATTGGATGAACCCGTGATAGATGAGCAGATCAGACGTTCTCATACCGAGTGATCATCCCGTCATCTCTTCCGCATCCTTTTACCTCGGCCGCTTTCATCAGGCCGGCTCCGCACCCGCCCTCCGCTTTCGATCATAATAGACGTAAGCGATAAAGCCGATGAGGCTGACGATGCTGACCGCGATCAGGCCGCCCTTCATTCGATCGGTGTCTTCACCGAAATATGCGAAAAGAAGCGACAGCGGAAGAATTCCGGCCATGGTGGCGCCGATGAATTTCCAATACCCCATCTTCAGCAGGCCGCCGACAAAGCTGATTGCGTCATTGGAAAACAGGGGTGACAGCCGGGTGATGACCACCACCCAGAAGCCGTAGTTGTCCGCATAATATTTGAGTGTCTCCTGTTTATCCGAGCCGATCAGTTTTTCCACAAGAACCGGACTTAGAAATCGGCCGATGAAATAACCGATACTCGAGGCCAGATAGATGGAGACCAAAATCAGCAGCACCCCCCGGAAAGGACCGTAGGCCAGAATGGATACCAGCATCAGCATCCAGGAAGGAATTACGACCAGAAACATCTGGGCCGTCATTCCGATGATGATGATGGCCGGTCCCCAGATCCCGATTTCCTCCACCCATTCCTTGATTCGTGCATCATCCCCCGAGGTGAGGATTCGATACGATTCATTGATGAAGTCATGAAAATCGGGCGCCATGTAATAAAAGGCCACCAGCATCGAAATCAGATAAAGTCCGATGACCAGCGGCCCTTTACTCCCTTTTGGTTTCTTTTCTTCACTCATTTCGCATACCCGTATTCCTTTTCTGTGACGGATGAAAACGGTTCATATCCGTTGACGTCGATTCTTATACCCTTCAGGTGTTTACCATAACAATTTGCAAAGGGTTATAAATAAGGTGTTTTCCATATTTCAAGAGACGTGTAACCTTAGAACGCCTCCGAAAGGAATGCAGAGGGGGAATAGGGAATGGACGGAGAGAAAAGAAGCGGAGCTGATCGTCTATGAGGCCCCTTTCAAGACATCGATCATGGTAAACACCCGGCCTTGTACACCCCGGCCCACCTGGTCCGCCAGAAAATCCACCGCATCCAGGGTGCCCCGGACGTAAATTTCCCGGCCGTTGACGTTGTGGGTAAAAGAGAAGGTGGTGGTCTGATCGGGGGAGGTCAGGGTATAAGTGTGCCAGGCGTGGCCGGAAAGATATTCCTCGGGAATACCCCATCGGTTCTTCTGGGTTTCGGGGTCCCGCTCCTTGACGATCGCTTCTTCGGAAAAATCACACCCCAGCCGGTTGAAATAGCTCACCATGGCCTTGGCCGTGCCGCTGGTATCGGCTTTTCCCTGCTGATGACTTTCCCGAATGTCCAGAGAATATCCTTCAAAGAGGCCGGGAAAATGGTCTGCCGCATAGGCCATCATGGCCTGGAATCCGACGATCTGCTTGGCCATATTGGGAGCGATGACCGCCGGAATGGCGGCGGCCCGAACGGTCGCATCCAATCGCTCCCGGTCTCCGCCGGTGGTGCCCATGACAAAAGGGAGGCGGTGGCGGCAGTAGAATTCGGCATTGGGGTTCACCGCCGAGGGATGGGTGAAATCGATGCTGATGAAGGAGGCGTAGGCCGCCTGAATTTCCTGAATGACCCCGTCCCGGTGCTCGGGACGAATCAACTGGATGTCGACGCCGTTCATGCGGTGGGCCCCCGATTCGATTTCGGGGCCGGTCAGGGAATAGGGTACCAGTGAAAACCGGTCGTCCGCCTGAACATGGGTGGCGACCTGAACCGCGACATTACCGGGAATTCCGTTGACCATGATATTGATAGGTTCCATCTTGCCTCCTTGGGCGCCCTTTACTTAAAAACCTTTTTTGTCGCAAAACGACAAAAGCCCTGCCGTTGAGCAGAGCTTTTGTTGTTTGGAAAGGGGAAAACATCCACTATTCGGTTTTGCGGGTGTCCGTCTCCTCGGATTCTTCCCCTTCGGCTTTTTCGGCGACAGAAGTCTCCTCCGCTTCCGGTTGCGCGGATTCCGTTTCACCCGACGCTTCTGCAGGGGTTTCCTCCGCTTCAACAGCGGCCGTTTCTTCCCCGACGGCGGTTTTTTCAGCCGGGGCCGTTTCTTCCGGCGCTGCGGCTTCTTCGGCCGGGGTTTCGGCTTCAGTCGCCGGCGCAGTTTCCGTAGTTGTCGGGGCCGGCGGCGGGGTGGCGGTCACCGTCGGTTTGGGCGCCGCCTTCTTGGGCTGAGTACCGGTGGTGCTCACCAGTTCCACCAGGGAAACAGGGGCCGCATCACCGGGACGACGACCGATTTTTACCACCCGGGTGTAGCCGCCGGAGATCCCGCCGAATCGTTCGGTTGCCTCTTCAAACAGTTTATGGGCCACCGCCTTTTCACGTATGATGGACAACACCTGCCGCCGGGCGTGAAGATCACCCCGCTTGGCCAGGGTGATCACATGGTCGGCCCAGCTTCGAATCGCCTTGGCCTTGGCTTCCGTTGTTCGGATTCGCTGATGCTTGAACAACGAGGTGACCATATTCCGAAACATGGCTTCCCGATGGCTGCTCGTCCGACCTAATTTGGCTCCTGCTTTTTGATGTCTCATTGATTCCTACTCCCCTTCTTCCGCCTCTTCTTCGGGCGGTACAAAACCCTCAAGCTTCATACCAAGGGAAAGGCCCATCTCGGATAAGACTTCCTTGATCTCGTTGAGTGATTTACGTCCGAAATTCTTGGTCTTGAGCATTTCCGCCTCGGTCTTGGCGACCAGCTGGTAAATCTTGTGGATATCGGCATTCTTCAGGCAGTTGGCGCTGCGGACGGAAAGCTCCAGCTCTTCGACGCTTCGATACAGATTCTCGTTAAACTTCGGCTTGTGGTGCTCTTCCGATTCGCTCTCGGGCTCCGGTTCCACATCCTCGTCGAAATTGATGAATATGGACATCTGCTCCTTGAAGATCTTGGCGCCGTAAGCCACCGCATCCTCAGGCTTGATGCTGCCGTCGGTCCAGACCTCCATGGTCAGTTTATCGTAATCGGTGCGCTGGCCCACCCGGGCATTGCTGACCACGTAATTGACCCGTTTAATGGGGGAAAAAACCGCATCAATGGGAATCGTCCCTACCGGGGCCTCTTCGTCTTTGTTGGCCTCGGATAAGGCATACCCCTTCCCCACCTTCACCTGCATCTCCAGGTTGAGCCTTGCATTCTCGCCCAAGGTGGCAATGTGGAGTTTGGGATTGAGAATTTCCACTCGACCGTCATCGCTGAGGATATCCCCGGCGACCACTTCGCCTTCCCCTTCCGCTTCAAGGCGGAGGGTTCTCGGTTCAGGATCGGAGACCTTGAGCCGCACATCCTTGAGGTTCAAGATCAATTCGGAGACGTCCTCCATCACACCGTCAATAACACTATACTCGTGGTAGACCTTGTCGAACTTCACCGAAACAATGGCGGCCCCGTAAAGCGAAGAAAGGATAATCCGTCGAAGCGTATTCCCGATGGTGATGCCGAATCCCCGTTCAAGCGGCTCGCAGATGAATTTACCGTAATTTGGTGATGTTTCGACATTCACCCTGTCCGGCCGAATCATCTCGCGCCAATTCATATACATGAGTTCATTTGTTGACATTCCTATACTCCAGATTTTTGAGAAGATATCCGGGCGGCAATCGTCTTTTATCGCTGATTCGCAATCAGTTGATTCGCAACAACAGGTGCGGGCGGTCTCGTTATTTGGAATACAGCTCGACGATGAACTGCTCCTGCATCGGCATGGTCAGATCTTCGCGTTCGGGGAAGCTTTTCACCGTACCCTTCATGTTGTCTTTTTCAAGCTCCAGCCACTGCGGAACCCCTCTTCGAACCACCGCGTCCAGGGCGTCGGAGATCGCCTGAATATTGCGGCTCTTCTCCCGGACTTCGATGACATCCCCGACGTTCACCAGGAAGGAGGGGACATTGACTTTTTTCCCGTTGACCAGGAAGTGATTGTGACGGACAAAATGCCGCCCCTGAGTGCGGGAGTTGACCAGTCCCAGCCGGTAGACGACATTATCGAGACGTCGCTCCAGGGCTATCAGCAGGTTGGTGCCGGTAATCCCCTTCTGTTGATCCGCCCGTTCAAAAAACAGATGAAACTGTTTTTCCCCGAGCCCGTACATCCGTTTGACTTTCTGCTTTTCCCGAAGCTGAATGCCGTAATCGGAAACTTTGCCCCGCCGGCGCTGACCGTGCTGACCCGGCGGATAAGATCGCCGGTCGAATGCACATTTATCAGAATAACACCGGTCCCCTTTCAGGAACAGCTTTAAATTTTCACGCCTGCATATCCGGCAGACAGAACCATTATATCGTGCCAACGTTTCCTCCTTTACTTATACCCTGCGGCGTTTGGGGGGGCGGCATCCGTTATGGGGAATCGGAGTGACGTCTTTGATCATCATCACCGTAAACCCGGCGGCCTGAAGCGCTCGAACAGCCGATTCACGGCCGGCGCCCGGACCCTTGACATAGACCTCCACATTCTTCATCCCATGTTCCATCGCCTTTTTGGCCGCATCCTCAGCCGCAAGCTGAGCGGCGAAGGGGGTGCTTTTTCGGGATCCCTTGAATCCCTGAACCCCGGCGCTGGACCAGGAAATGATGTTTCCCGCGGGATCGGTGACGGTGATGATGGTGTTGTTGAAGGTCGATTGAATATGCACAACACCGCTGGAAATATTCTTTTTCTCTTTTTTCTTGGGTCGGGTTTTTCTCGGCATGGGTGGTATCCCTGTCTCCTCTGTTTACTTCTTTTTCGCTCCGCCCTTTTTCTTCACGGCCGACCGTCTGGGTCCTTTCCGTGTTCGGGCATTGGTGCTGGTCCGCTGTCCGCGTACCGGTAGGGATCTGCGATGCCGAAGCCCCCGATACGATCCGAGATCCATCAACCGCTTGATGTTCATGGACACTTCGGTACGAAGCTCGCCTTCCACCTTGAGTTCGCTGTCGATCACCTTACGGATATCGTTGACCTCGGATTCGGTCAAATCGTCGGAATTGGTGCTCGGATCTATATCCAGTTTGTCCAGAATACGATTCGCCGTGGTCCGCCCAATGCCGTAGATATACGTCAGGCCGACCTCGATGCGCTTATTCCTCGGTAAATCTACGCCCGCGATTCTTGCCAAAGTCCTGTCCTCCTATCCCTGTCTCTGTTTGTGACGTTTATTCTCACAAATCACCCGAATCACCCCTTTTCGGCGGATGATCTTGCATTTGCTGCACATTTTCTTCACAGATGCTCTGACTTTCATTGTCCCCACTCCTTTTGTCCGTTACCCGCAGAAAAAGCGAATCCGTAGAAACCTATCGTGCTGAATCAGCAGGTGAAAACCGGAAGAACGCCGCTGAAACTATTTAGAACGATACACGATTCGGCCGCGGGTGAGATCGTAAGGGGAAAGCTCCACCGTGACGGTGTCCCCCGGCAGAATTCGAATAAAATGCATCCGCATTTTTCCGGAAATATGCGCCAGGACCTGGTGGCCGTTTTCCAATTCAACCTTGAACATCGCATTGGGCAAGGTTTCCACTACCGAGCCCTGCACTTTAATCGGTTCTTCCTTTGCCATGAAATCGTATCCTCTATCTTGATGTCGAAAGCCAGCCGAACCGGTTTGAATCGATCCTTTCCGGTTTCCGAAATTTTCCGTTAACGGCGCCCTTTAAGCCGGTTTCCGCCGCTTTTCTTGAGAAACCCTTCGTAATGCCGGGTCAGCATGTGGGATTCGATCTGGGCCACCGTATCGATGGCGACACCGACCACGATCAAAAGGGCGGTTCCGCCAAAATAAAACGGTACGTTGAAATTGCTAATCAGAATCGAAGGCAGCACACAGACCGCAGACACATAAATCGCACCGCCCAGGGTAATCCGTGTGAGGACCCGATCGATATAATCGGCGGTGCGTTTCCCGGGACGAATCCCGGGAATATACCCGCCGTGCTTTTTCATGTTTTCCGCCACATCCACCGGGTTGAAGGTGACCGCCGTATAAAAATAGCAGAAAAAGAAAATAAAGACCACGAACAACAGTTCATAGAACAGGTTTCCGGGCATCATGGCGTTGGCGATGCTCTGCATCCAGGGCACATTGATGAAGTTGGCCAGGGTCGCCGGAAACATGATGATGGAGGAGGCGAAAATCGGCGGAATCACCCCCGACATATTGATCTTCAGCGGCAGATGGGTGCTCTGCCCGCCGTACATGCGTCGGCCGACCACCCGTTTGGCATACTGGACCGGAATCCGCCGCTGCCCCTGCTCCACGAAAACGATGAAGGCGACCACGCCCACCATCAGCACCAGCAGGATGAGAACGGCGAAGACATTCATTTCTCCGGTGGACAGCAGCTGAAAGGTATTCCCGATGGCGGTGGGCATACCGGCCACGATGCCGGCGAAAATAATCAATGAAATGCCGTTGCCGATCCCCCGTTCGGTGATCTGCTCACCCAGCCACATAATAAAGGCGGTGCCGGCGGTCAGGGTGATCACGGTCAGCAACCGAAAGCCCCACCCGGCCTGAATCACCACCGGTGCTCCGCCCGGGGCGGTCATGCTCTCCAGCCCCACGCTGATCCCGAAACCCTGAATAATACTGAGCACCACGGTGCCGTACCGGGTGTACTGAGTGATCTTTTTTCGCCCCTGTTCGCCCTCCTTGGACAACCGCTCCAGATGAGGAATCACCACCGTCAAAAGCTGTAAAATAATGGAGGCGCTGATGTAGGGCATGATCCCGAGGGCGAATACCGACAGACGCTCCAGGGCGCCGCCCGCAAACATGTTGAACAGCCCGAGCAGGCTTCCCTGGGCCCGTTCGAAAAATGAAGCCAGCGCCACGGAATCGATTCCGGGGGTGGGTACATGGACCCCGATTCGGTAGACCGCCAACAGTCCGAGCGTATAGAGAACCCTTCTTTTCAGCTCGGGTATCTTGAAAACGTTTTGGAACCCGGCAGCAACCATTCTATTCCTCGTGTAATTTTTTAAAACCGACTCTTAGAATCGGTATCTATTCTACGGTTCCGCCCGAGGCCTCGATCTTTTTCCGCGCACCGGCGCTGAGCCCCTTCAGACGTATGGTCAGTGGAGCGTCGATATCCCCTTTTCCGAGGAGTTTGACGCTGTCATAGCGGCCCTTGATCAAACCGGCCTTGAGCAGGGCGGCTTCATCCACCACCGTGCCGCTTTCGAACCGGTCGAGATCACGGATGTTGATCACCGCCACTTTT
Organism: Desulfobacteraceae bacterium; assembly: GCA_011390315.1. GTDB lineage: Bacteria > Desulfobacterota > Desulfobacteria > Desulfobacterales > Desulfococcaceae > JAABSQ01. The sequence goes on along the minus strand of JAABSQ010000383.1, from coordinate 6,123 downwards.
TTCTTGAAAATGTTGGTAAAGCCCCGTTTGGGCAATCGCCTCTGAATCGGCATCTGGCCGCCTTCGTAACCCGGTTTCACACCGCCGCCTGAACGGGAGTTGTGGCCCTTGGTTCCGCGGCCTGCGGTCTTTCCTTGCCCTGTGGCCACGCCGCGGCCCAGGCGTTTTCTGGATTTTTTCGCCCCTGCGGCGGGGCTCAGCTCATGTAGTCTCATCCACTGTCTCCTCTGAATGCACCAGATGGGATACCGCCTCGATCATTCCCCGAATCGCGGGGGTGTCTTGAAGCACAACGGTCCGGTTGAGCTTGGTAAGCCCCATACCGCGCAGTATCTTGCGATGCTTTTCCGGCCTTCCGATCATACTCCTGACAAGTGTCACTTTTAACATACCAGCCATTTGTCCTTCCTCAATCCTTCTCGAATGGTCACCCGGAAGAAAAGCAGAAAACATCCTTGATTACAATTCGGCGGCCGCTTTTCCGCGCCGGGCGGCCACCTGCTCACGACTCTGAAGCTGCCGAAGCCCTTCTATGGTTGCCCGCACCACGTTGTGAGGGTTGTGAGAACCCAGGCATTTGGTCAGGATATCCTGAATCCCCACCGCTTCGAGCACCGCCCGAACCGCACCGCCGGCGATCACGCCGGTTCCTTCGGAAGCCGGCTTCAAAAGCACCCGACCCGCACCGAATCGCCCCACGATCTCAAAGGGAATGGTCCCCTCCACGAGGGGTACGCTGATCATGGTCTTTTTTGCCTTCTCAACGCCTTTCCGGATGGCTTCGGGAACCTCACCGGCTTTCCCGAGACCGAAACCGACGTTGCCCTCGCCGTCGCCCACGACCACGATGGCGCTGAAGCTGAACCTGCGACCGCCCTTGACCACTTTGGCCACGCGGCTGATGTGGACAACCTTGTCGATCAACTGATTGTCGTCCGTATCCTGTCTTTTCGGATTGTAGACCAAAAGGGTTCCTCCTTATTCGTTAAAATTCCAACCCTGCTTCACGCGCGCCGTCCGACACCGCCTTGACCCGGCCGTGATAGATAAACCCGTTTCGGTCGAACACCACCCGGGTAATGCCTTTTTCCTTGATCCGTTCGGCGACCAGTTTCCCCACTTGATCGGCGATGGCGATCTTTCCCTTTTCCGCTTTCAGCTCGCTGTTGTCTTGAATATCTTTTTCAAGACTCGAAGCGGTCACCAGGGTCCGCCCCTCGAGATCATCGATGATCTGGGCGTAGATGTGCCGCGCACTTCGAAACACACTCAATCTCGGCCGTTCGGGAGTTCCGAGAATCTTCCGTCTGATCCGTTTTTTCCGTTTCAGGCGGGCCTGCCTTTTCGTATTTGTTGAACCCATTTTGACTACCCTCTCAATCGACTCACCTGGAGCAACGATCTCCGATTAATGTCCGATGGTTATTTGGCCCCGGTCTTTCCGGCCTTACGCTGAATCCGCTCCTCGGCGTACTTGACGCCCTTTCCCTTGTAGGGCTCGGGCGGTCTGAGCCGCCGGATGGAGGCGGCCATATGGCCCAGGGCTTCCTTATCAATCCCCGACAATTTGACGACCGTGTTTTTTTCGACCGAAACCGTAATTCCGTCGGGAATTTTGTAGTTGATGGGATGGGAAAAACCGAGATTGAAGACAATACTGTTCCCACTGACCTCGGCCCGGTACCCGATGCCGTTGATCTCCAAAACCCGTTCAAACCCCTTGCTGACCCCGACCACCATATTGTCCACCAGGCTTCGGGTCAACCCCTGAAGGGCTCGGGTATTTCGATCGTCTCGATTCAGGGTGACCAGAATCTCTTTGTCTTGAACATCGAGATCCACATCCGGATGAATGGTGCGGGTCAGGCTTCCTTTCTCGCCTTGAACCGTCAACACCCGGTCTTTGTAAGAAATCTTTGTTTTATCGGCCACCGGAATCGGCTTTTTTCCTACTCGAGACATGGATAACTCCTCTTGTGCTTACCAGACCCGGCAGAGGACCTCGCCGCCCAGATTCCGGGTTCGGGCCTCTTTATCGGTCATAATCCCCTTGGAAGTGGATAGAATCGCAACGCCCGTTCCGTTCAGCACGGGCTTCAATTCAGTGCTCTTGACATAAACCCGCCGGCTCGGCTTGCTCACCCGTTCAAGTTCATAGATCACATGCTGGTTCTCCGGACCGAACTTCAGATATACACGGAGGACGCCCTGCTTGTTATCTTTGACGAATTTATAGTTTCTGATATATCCTTCGCCCTTCAGGACCTTGGCCAGCTCCACCTTCAAGTTCGAACCGGGTATATCCACGCTGTTGAACTTGGCCCTTCCGGCGTTCCGGATTCGAGTTAACATATCCGCGATTGGATCACTCAACATGGTTATTTCGTTCCTCCGTAATTATGATACGCTTACCAGCTCGATTTGGTAACGCCCGGAAGCTTCCCCTGGGAAGCGAGATTCCGAAAGCAGATTCGGCAAATGCCGAATTTTCTTAAAAAAGCCCTCGGCCGACCGCAAATCGGGCAGCGGTTATACGCCCTGACCTTGAACTTGGGTTGTCTGCTCGCTTTTATCTTCAGCGCTTTCTTGGCCAAATTGTCCTCCTTAGTTCCTGAACGGCATGCCCAACAGCTTCAACAAGGCCTTTCCCTCCTCATCCGTATTGGCCGTGGTGACGATGGTGACATTCATTCCTTTGATTTTGTCGATCTTATCGTAATCCACCTCGGGGAAGATAATGTGCTCCCGAATGCCCAGGGAATAATTCCCGTGGCCGTCAAAGGCCTTTCCCGAAATCCCCCGGAAATCCCGAACACGGGGCAAAGCGATGTTCACGAGTTTGTTGAAGAAATCGTACATCCGGGTGCGGCGGAGCGTCACTCGGCAGCCGATGGGCATTCCCGCCCGCAGCTTGAATGCCGCAATCGATTTTTTGGCCCGGGTGACCACCGGCTGCTGGCCGGCGATCAATCGAAGTTCTTCCACGGCGGAGTCCAGCAACTTGATATTGTGAATGGCCTCCCCCAACCCCATGTTCAGTACGATCCGATCCAGTTTGGGCACTTCCATTCGGTTCTTGTAATCGAACCTCTCCACCAGATTGGGAACCACCTCTTGTTCATATACGCTTTTCAACTGTGTCATGATACTCCTCCGGCACTCCGATGCGGACTATTGTATAATCTCGCCGCACTTGGCGCATGCGCGGGCCTTTTTGCCGTCTTCCAATTGCCGCATCTTGACCCGCGTCGGACCGATGCATTTATCACACATCAGCATGACGTTGGAATGATGGATCGGCGCTTCGCTCTCAACAATTCCGCCCTGCCGGTTCTGTGGACTGGATCGGGTATGACGCTTGACCATGTTGATGTTTTCAACCAGGACACGCCCCTTGTCTGGAAGCACTTTCAGGACCTTCCCGATCTTCCCCTTGTCTTTGCCGGCAATGACCTTAACCTTGTCGTCTTTTTTGATTCTGGATGTGTTCATCATGATTTCATTCTCCGCGGGTGCAAGCCAGCAGGCGCTTAGATAACCTCCGGGGCCAGCGAAATGATCTTCATGAACCGTTTGGCCCGAAGCTCCCGGGCCACAGGTCCGAAGATACGGGTCCCGATGGGTTCTTTATTGGGGTTGATCAGAACCGCGGAATTTTCATCGAACCGTATAAAAGATCCGTCCGGCCGCTTCAATTCCTTTTTGGTTCTTACCACGACCGCCTTCAGGACATCCCCTTTTTTCACCTTGGCATTCGGAATGGCTTCTTTAACGCTCACCACTATGATATCGCCGATGCTTGCGTAACGCCTTCTGGATCCCCCGAGCACCTTGATGCAGTACACGATCTTGGCCCCTGAATTGTCCGCAACTTTCAGTCTGGATTCTGCCTGGATCATCTCTTTTTCCCCAATCTATCAAACAGCCTTCACAACGATTTCGCTTACGCGCCATTTTTTGCTCTTGCTGATCGGCTTAGATTCGGTGATGAGCACCTTATCGCCTATCTGGCAGGTATTGTTTTCGTCATGAGCCGCGAATTTCGATCGCCTTCTGATGTATTTATGATAAAGACCATGTTTGACCAATCTTTCAACCAGAACGACGACGGTCTTGTCCATTTTGTTGCTGACGATCGTTCCGATCAACTGCCTTTTCATTCCTCGCTTTTTCATGGCTTTCTATCACTATCGGTTTTGAGTAAGTTCATTTTCACGGATGATCGTTCTGATCCGTGCGATGTCCCTTTTGGTCTGTTTCAGCTTCTGGGGATTTTCGAGCTGTCCGGCCCCGTGTTGAAATCGAAGATTAAACAGCTCTTCGTTCAGATCAAGCACATTTTGGCGCATTTCTTCGATGCTCATGTCTCTGATCTCGCTCGCCTTCATATCATTCCCCCTCTTTCTATGAACTTGGTCTTGATGGGGAGTTTGTGGGCGGCCAACCGAAAGGCCTCCCGGGCCAGATCCGCCGGAACCCCCTCCATTTCATAGAGAATTTTCCCCGGACGAATCACCGCAACCCATCCTTCGGGAGCGCCTTTTCCCTTTCCCATTCGAACTTCGGCCGGTTTTTTGGTAACCGGCTTGTCGGGAAAGATTCGAATCCACATCTTTCCGCCTCTCTTGACGTGGCGGGTCATGGCGATACGGGCGGCCTCGATCTGCTTGGCGGAGATAAAGCCGCATTCCACGGCCTGCAATCCGTATTCTCCGAAGGTCAGATCGCTGCCGCGGTGGGCCATTCCCCTCATCCGGCCCTTCTGCTGCTTTCGAAATTTGACCTTTTTGGGGCTCAGCATCTGTCGTGTCTCCTTTTATATCTTGCCGCCGGTCTCCAGGGAGTCCATCTTCAAAATTTCACCCTTGAATATGAACACCTTCACACCGACAATTCCGTAAGTGGTTTTGGCTTCGGCCAGTCCGTAATCGATGTCGGCCCGCAGGGTATGCAGCGGCACCCGGCCTTCCCGGTACCATTCGGTTCGGGCCATTTCGGCGCCGCCCAACCGGCCGGAGCTGATGATTTTGACGCCTTTGGCGCCGAACCGCATGGCGGATGAAACTCCCCGCTTCATGGCCCGGCGGAAGGCGACGCGTCGCACGATCTGAAGGGCCACGTTTTCAGCCACCAGTTGAGCGTCGACTTCGGGCTTGCGCACCTCCTGGATATCAATCAGCACCTCCTGGGAAATCATTTTCTCAAGCTCTTTTTTGAGCTTTTCGATCTCGGATCCTTTTTTTCCGATGACGATCCCCGGTCGGGCCGTGTGGATGCGAAGCCTGACACGCTTGGATGACCGCTCGACCTCTATCCGTGAAATCCCGGCATGGTACATCTTGTTTTTGACGTATTCCCGAAGTCGATAATCCTCCAGGATATAATCCGAATACTTTTTGTCCGCATACCAACGAGACTCCCAGGTCTTGACGATGCCGAGTCTTAATCCGATCGGATTTACTTTCTGGCCCAAGCGCTTACCTCCTTTTACCTCAAATCTTCAGCTAAAATGACCGTAATATGACTGGTTCTTTTTAATATCCGTGTACCCCTGCCCCGGGCTCGGGCTCGAAACCGCTTCAGAGTCGGCCCCTGGTCCGCAATTACATTGCGGACCACCAACTCATCGACGTCGATGCCCATGTTCTGATCCGCATTGGCCACAGCCGAGCGCATGGTCTTTTCGACAATGCCGGCGGCCTTCTGCGGCATGAACTTGAGGCTGTTCAGTGCGTCTTCAACCGGTTTTCCCTTGACCGCGTCGACAAGCATGCGGACCTTCTGAGGAGAAATGCGCACATATTTGGTGACAGCTTTGACCTCCATTGCAGACATCCCTTCTTATCGCTTACTTCTTCAGCTTCGATTTCTTATCGCCGGCATGGCCGTAAAACGTGCGGGTCGGTGAAAACTCTCCCAGCTTGTGCCCCACCATGTTTTCGCTCACGAATACCGGGATAAACTTTTTGCCGTTGTGAACCGCCAACGTGAGGCCGACCATCTCCGGAATAATGGTGGAACGCCGGGACCAGGTTTTGATCACCTTTCCCCCGCGAGACTCCTGGGCTTGTTCCACCTTTTTGACCAGTTTGGCTTCCACGTAGGGCCCTTTTTTTAACGATC
>JAABSQ010000382.1 GCA_011390315.1 Desulfobacteraceae bacterium | reverse complement strand
CCTTTGGATGTTTATTTCTTGCTTGCCCGCCGTCGCCGTACGATATAACGATCGGTCTGCTTGTTCTTGCGGGTTCTATACCCCTTGGTCGGCTTGCCCCACGGACTACAGGGGTGACGACCGCCCGAAGACCGGCCTTCGCCGCCCCCCATGGGATGATCCACCGGGTTCATGGCCACGCCCCGAACACTGGGCCGCCTGCCCAGACGGCGGGTCCGCCCGGCCTTTCCGAGGGAAACGTTTTCATGAATCACGTTGCCCACCTGGCCGATGGTGGCCCGGCAGTTCAGAAGGACCATCCGCACCTCCCCCGAGGGGAGCTTCACCTGGGCATATTTGTCTTCTTTGGCCATCAACTGGGCAAAGGTTCCGGCGCTGCGGACGATCTGACCGCCCTTGCCGATCTTAAGCTCGATATTGTGAATATGGGTGCCCAGCGGAATATTGCGCAGGGGCAGTGTGTTTCCGGGTTTAATATCGGCCTCGGGTCCCGACATTACGGTATCCCCGACCTTGATATTGACCGGCGCCAGGATATACCGCTTTTCTCCGTCTACATAGTGAAGCAGGGCGATGCGCGCACTTCGGTTGGGATCATACTCGACGGTGGCCACTTTGGCCGGCACCCCGGTCTTGTCCCGCTTGAAGTCGATGATCCGATAATGGCGCTTGTGCCCCCCGCCCCGATGCCGGCAAGTGATCCGCCCGTAAGCATTTCGGCCGCCCTTCTTTTTAAGGACCTTCAGCAGGCTCTTTTCAGGGGTCGTAGACGTAATCTCGTCGTAGCTCGAAAATTCCTGAAATCTGCGGCCGGGAGATGTCGGTTTAGATTTTTTAATTGCCATGCTGACTCCTAAATATTATACGCCTTCAAAAAATTCGATCCGTTCACCAGGCATGAGTTTGACGATCGCCTTTTTCCAGTCTTTGCGTTTGCCGACAATGCGCCCCCGCTGTTTTACCTTGCCCTTGACCTGCATGGTCCGCACTTCCGAGACATGCACATCGAAGATCTTTTCAACCGCTTTTCGAATTTCCACCCGGTTGGCCCGACGGTCGACCTCGATGGTGATCTGGTTGTCGACCTCTTTTTGGAGGGTGGTCTTTTCCGTGACCAGCGGACGCTTTATGATTTCATAATAGTTCATCATGCGGAAAGCCTCCCTTCCAGGGCCTTGACGGCCGGCTCAAGCAGTATGACGTGTTTGTATCGGAGCAGATCGTAAACGTTCACCCCTTCCGACCGCAAGACCTTCACGTTGGGTACGTTCCGGGAGGACAGTTCCAGATTGTCGTCTTTTTGATCGGTCACCAGGAGCACATTGTCGGTGTCGAGATTTTTGATGATCGACACGAAATCTTTCGTTTTTACCCGCTCCAGATCCAACCGATCCAGAACGATCATTTCATTGTCGCGCACTTTGCTGCTCAGAGCCATTTTCAAGGCCAGCTTTCTTACCTTTTTGGGCACCTTGTAGGCGTAGGATCTCGGATGGGGCCCGAAAACCACCCCGCCGCCTCTCAGCAGGGGGGATTTAATATCGCCGCGTCTGGCACGGCCGGTCCCCTTTTGGCGAAACAGTTTTTTGGTGCTGCCGACTATATCGCTGCGATTTTTCACCGACGCGGTTCCCGATCGTCGGGCGGCCCTCTGCATGGTGACCACCTCATGAAGAACGCTCGATTTCACCGACACATTGAAAATGTCTTCGGCCAGTTCGATCTCCGAAACCTTTTCGCCTTTCGTATTCAGAACATCTACGACAGCCATATCTATTCCCTCGTCAGACTCTCATCAGCCACCCGGCGTTTCCGGCCGCTGGCCCTTGTATTCTACTTTTTCTGTGATGTGGTCTTCTTGACCATGACCACGCCGGATCGGGAGCCGGGCACCGCGCCTTTCAGCAGCAGGAGGTTCTCATCGGGCCGCACATCGACGATTTCAAGGTTCCGAACGGTCTTTCGGTTATCGCCGTATTGGCCGGGAAGTTTTTTCCCTTTGAAGACCCGAGCGGGCCAGGCGCTGCACCCGATGGAACCGGGCACGCGATGGCTTTTGCTGCCGTGGGTCTCCCGCCCTCCGGAAAACCCGTGGCGCTTGATGACCCCCTGAAATCCGCGGCCCTTGGTCGTACCAACCACATCCACCCGTTCTCCGATGTTGAAGATGTCGAGCGACACCGTCTGGCCCGGGCTGAAATCCTCCGGGTTGTCCACGGAGACCTCTTTGATGACCTTGACGGGTGCGGCGCCGGCCTTTTTCACATGCCCCTTCAGCGGTTTGTTGGCATGGGTTGCTTTTTTCTCTTCAAATCCCAGCTGAAGGGCGTTGTAACCGTCGGTGGCTTCGGTTTTGATCTGGGTCACCACACAGGGGCCCAGTTGTATCACCGTCACTGGAATATACTGTCCTTCCGGCGAAAACAGCCCGGTCATCCCCATTTTTTTTCCGATCAATCCATTACTCATGATATCTGGTGTCTCCTATCCTGCTACAATTTGATTTCGACATCCACCCCTGGAGACAGGTCCAGTTTCATCAGCGCATCCACCGTCTGCTGAGTGGGGTCCAGGATATCCAAAAGCCGCTTGTGGGTCCGCATCTCAAACTGCTCGCGAGACTTTTTATCGATATGGGGAGACCGCAGCACACAGTATTTGTTGATTTTCGTGGGCAGCGGAATGGGACCGACGACTTTCGCGCCGGTCTTATTTGCCGTATCCACGATATCGGAGGCGGACTGATCCAGAAGCTTGTGATCATAGGCCTTTAACCGGATTCTGATCTTGGTATTCATTATCATGGCTTATCACCGCCCTCGTTTATTCGATAATTTCACTGACCACGCCGGCGCCCACCGTACGACCGCCTTCACGGATGGCGAAGCGGAGCTCTTTTTCC
>JAABSQ010000381.1 GCA_011390315.1 Desulfobacteraceae bacterium | reverse complement strand
TGGCCGGTTTTCTTGGCCGACTGGACAAACAGTTCGTCATCCAGAGGGGAGATGGTGAGCAGATCGATCACCTCGGCCTCGAGACCGTCTTCTTCGGACAACCGTTCGGCCGCTTCCAATGTCGGCCGCATCATGGCCCCGTAGGCCACCAAAGTGAGGTCCTCGCCCTCCCGGGCGATCCGGGATTTGCCGAGCGGCATGGTTTCCTCCTTCTCGGGTACCTCTTCGCGAAAGGCCCGGTAAAGAGCCTTGGGTTCGTAGAAGATGACCGGGTCGGGGTCCCGAATGGCGCTCACCAGAAGGGCTCGGGCGTTTCGCGGCCCCGAGGGAATCACCATTTTGAGGCCGGGCATATGGGCCCAGAAGGCTTCCCGGCTTTCGGAGTGATGCTCCAGTGCCCGCACCCCGCCGCCGTAGGGGGCCCGCAACACCATGGGGACGCTCAATGCGCCTTGGGTACGCCACCGCAGGCGGGAGGCATGGTTTTCGATTTGATGCAAATTCTGGTAGGCGAACCCCGAAAACTGGATTTCACAGACCGGCCGCAGCCCGTAGACCGCCATGCCGATGGACATCCCCACGATGCCGGCCTCGGCCAGGGGGGTATCGACCACCCGGTTTTCCCCGAACTGTTCATAGAGCTGATCGGTGACCCGAAAAACCCCGCCGTCTTTGCCCACATCCTCGCCGAGCACGATCACCCGGTCGTCTTTTTCCATCTCCTGGCGCAGGGCCAGATTGATCGCCTGGACCATGGTCATCTTAGCCATTGTCGCCCTCCTTTGCCGTCTCCTTGAGTTCCGCCGCCAGCCGGTCTTTTTGCTCCTTCAGGTAGGGGTGCATCTCCGCATAGGCGTGATTGAACATGGACATGGCGTCCCCGGGGTCGCCGATCTCTTTCATCCGCTCTTCGGCGCGTTTGACCGCATCGGCGATATCCGCCTTGATCGCATCGCTGATGGAGACGATCTCTTCGTCCGACAGCAGCCCCTTTGCTTTGAGGTATTTCTGATACCGCAGCAGCGGGTCCTGTTTCTCCCATCCCTGGACCTCTTCGTCGGTGCGGTAGCGCTTGGGATCGTCGGCGGTGGTGTGCATCCGCAGCCGATAGGTGACGCATTCGATCAGGGTGGGACCGCCGCCGGACCGGGCCCGTTCGGCCGCTTCCCGGGCCGCGGCATAGGTGGCCAGGATGTCGTTGCCGTCCACCTGAATCCCGGCGATGCCGTAGGCGATGGCCTTTTGGGCGATGGTTTTGGACCGGGTCTGTTTGGATCGGGGAATGGAGATGGCCCAGTGGTTGTTCTGGCAGACGAAAATCACCGGGGCGTCGTAGACCCCGGCCATGTTGATGCCCTCGTGAAAATCCCCTTCGGAGGTGGCGCCGTCTCCGAAAAAGACCATGGCCAGATCGTCTGTGCCCCGGTATTTCATGGCCCAGGCGATGCCCACCGCATGAATGACCTGGGAGCCCACGGGCACCGAAATGGGCATCATGTTCATGCCCGGCTTCATCTCGGCGCCTTCATTGTACCCGTTGTTGGCCAGAAGAATGGATTCGATGGTGCGGCCCCGCCACAACTCGGCAACGGTTTCCCGAAAAGAGGGCACCAGCCAGTCCGAATCCCGCAATACCGCCGCCGGGCCCAGGTGGGCGGCTTCCTGGCCGGTAATGGGGGGAAAGGTGCCGATTCGGCCCTGCCGCTGAAGGCTGAGCTGCCGGGCGTCGAATTCCCGACCCAGGACCATGGTTCGGTAGAGTTTGAGCAGAAGGTCGTCGGGGAGGGCCGGTTCCAGATCCTTGTCCAGATTTCCGTCTTTGTCCAGAATGGAGAGGTGGTCGATCTGGCCCGGAATCTCGATCTTTTCTCTTGGCATGTCACAACTCCTTTGTGTAGGCTGCGGTGAGCAAAGGCCGGTCAAGTGCGAGAGGTTGCCTCATTAAAGGCTTAAAAAAACATTCAATTTTTAATATTTTACCGGTTTAGCTTGACGTCAAGTTTTCGGCGGAACGAAATTGTTTCCGAAATCTATTTCACCAATTCAAGTTTGCAGGAGGACCCATGCCGATCCCGACCGAAGCCCTTTCCCTGAATGCGGATGACCGGGGCATCGTATTTGAACCGATCACCGGAGATGAACTGACCCATCAAAAAAACGCCCATATCGTGATCACCCGACCGGGAGCGATTCGGGGCAACCACTTTCATCGACAGGGAACGGAAATCGTGGCGGTGATGGGTCCGGCCCTGGTCCGGTACCGGTTCAAGGGAGAACTCTACGACGTCACCATAGAGGCCGACACCGTGTATCGGTTCGTCTTTCCCCCCGGAGTGCCCCACGCCATTCAAAACACCGGCGACCGGCCCCAGATCATGGCCGCCTTCAATACCATGGTCCATGATCCGGGGAACCCGGATACTTTGCGTGAGGAACTGATTTCCGGGTGATTCATTTCGCTTTTTTACCGGGGGGCTGACCCACTCCTATGCCTCCCTTCTGGTCAAGGAAGGGATCACCGGCAACACCATCGCCCCGGCCCTGATCGAAACCGACATGGTCACCAAGGATCTCGGGGCCTCCCCCGACAAGATCCCGGTGGGCCGGTTCGGCTCGGTGGAGGAGGCGGCCGAGGTGGCGGTGATGCTGGCCAAAAACGGGTACATGACCGGCCAGACCGTGAATGTGAACGGGGGTTGGTATTTCAGTTAGGATGGCCGATCCTCACCCGATCTGCTTGTATTCCTGAGTGGAACGGAGTTTTCGCCGGGCGAAGATCAGCAGGACGGTGGCGGTCGCCAGAAAATACCAGGGGAACCATTCGATGGAGATCATAAAGACCCGGTTCTCCAGAATCGGATCGGCGAAATCGGGATGGACATCCGTAACTCGCCATCGCAAGCCGGCCAGCAGGAGCGAGTAGAGAATCCCGATGATGCCGTAGGCCAGATTGTAGGAGAGCCCCTTGAAGCTGAGGACGGTGGCCCGCTGTCTGGAATCGGTGATGCGGTTGAGGTAGCGGCTCAGGAAAAAGGTCGACAGAAGCATCACGCTGTAGAGGACCAGCATGGGGACCAATCCCCAGATCGGCCAGAAAAAGGTCATCCCGATGAGGCCGGCGAAGGTCAGCAGGATCAGGATGCCGAAGTTGAACCGGGGGGTGAACCGCTCCGCCAGAAGCTTGGCCACCCGGGGGATAAAGAGCCCCAGGACCGCCATTCCGGAGCCGATGAGGCCGAAGGTCGCCTCGGGCAGGGTGATCATTCGAAAATACTGGCTGTTGAGGGTGAGCAGCATCCGGATGATGTGGTCGAAGAGGAGCCCGGTCAGGATAAGGACCAGGGCGAAGGGGGTTTGGAGTATCCATTTTCCCGCCGCTAAGGTGATTCGAAAGGCTTCCCGAAAGGTCGCGCCGCATGAGCCCGGCTCGGAGCATTCTTGGGTCTCCTCCACCGGAACCTCCCGCATGCGAAGGGTTGCGATCAGGGCCATGAGGGCCATCCCCAGGGTAAGAAAAAGAGGAAACCGAAGGGTGTCCGCCTGTGTGAAAGTTCGGTCGAAGCCCAGCCAACCGGCGGCTTTCTCCATGAGGGCCGGATCATAGACCGCGGCGCCGAGGCTCATGGCGAGAATGGAGGCTGCGGCCCGATAGCGCATCTGACGTTCCAACACCGTGTCCCAGTCGTCGATATTCCCTTCCCGGGCCAGGGAATCATAGGCAAGGGCTTCGTCGGCGCCGCTGGCTGCCGCCTCGGCCGCGCCGCTCAAAATCCGGTTGATCAGGAACAGGGCGAA
>JAABSQ010000380.1 GCA_011390315.1 Desulfobacteraceae bacterium | reverse complement strand
TCAGCCCCCTTCAGGGGGCTTTTCTGCTTCAGCCGGGGGTTTCAACCCCCGGCGTCGGGGCCATTGCCGCCCCATCACAGTCCATCATAAAAATCAGACGAATCACAGTTCAAGACAAGGAATCCGCATCCCCGTCCTGAACTGTGATTCATATGACTCTCCTGATTGACCATGAACTATCTCTATAATACCCGAATCGAAAGCTTCGCCGCTGTATCTTTCATTTTTTTGTCCATCGTCAGCAGGCCAGCATTCTGGCGACGGGCAAGCGTCAGAAAAAACATGTCATAGACCGGCATCCGTGCCTGACACCCCATCGCAAACGCTTCTTTGTACAATTCCAATTCATCCACATAATCATCCGGAATGGCCACCGCATCTTCCATGCACTGCTCGCAGGCGTCAATGAGCATATTTTGGAATGCATGATATTTCCAAAACACGTTGGCGATTTCGGCAATGTAAATGGTCGGCGTGATGACCCAGTCGGCATCTTCGATATGCCGGAGGAACCTTTCAGCATCTTCTCTTTGCAGTACGATTTCTGCAGCGGCGCTGGTGTCGATGACGAGGATCATCACCGGTTCCGGTCTTCTCGAATGAGATCCACAGGATTTTCCAGATGGGCGGAATCCATTTTTAGACCCCGGGATCGAATGCGAGACATCAGTTTTTTCCGGCGATCCTTTGGATTGTGGTCGGTTTCAAGGCCCT
>JAABSQ010000379.1 GCA_011390315.1 Desulfobacteraceae bacterium | reverse complement strand
CAGACTGCGATGCTGACTTTTTGCCGCGGTAAGCAGTTTTTGGTAGATATGTTCCGGTAAATCTCTTACTTGCAGAGACGGCATTTTTTTGCTCCTTTTTTAGGACTCAGAATAATGCATTTTTCATCATTGTGCAAGCATTCCGGATTTCTGATTCCTGGATCTGTTCGATAGCGCATTCTCAGCGGCGATCTTCCTCCAACCGCTTCGTCAGTCGCGGAATCACCTCAAACAGATCCATCACCGCATAATAGTCGCTCTTGGAGATGATGGCGGCATTGGGGTCGGGATTGATCGCGATGATGATGTCCGAGGACTTCATGCCGGCGAAGTGCTGAATGGAGCCGGAGATGCCGCAGGCGATGTAGACCTTGGGGTTGACCTTGGTGCCGGTCTGGCCCACCTGCATGGCGTAGGGGACCCACCCCTCGTCCACGGCGACCCGGGAGGCCCCCACCGCCGCATTCATGGTTCGGGCGCAGTCGAAAAGAATCTTGAAATTCTCCCCGTTTTTCATGCCCCGGCCCCCGGAGAGGATGACATCGGCCTCGGCCAGGTCCACGGCCTCGCCCCTGCCGGGGGTGGTTTCCAGAACGGTCATTTCGGGCAGTTCGGCCTCGGCCGGGGTAAATGTCTCCACCGACGGCTCGCTCGGGCTCGGGACCGCGGGCACGGCATTGGCCCGCACTCCGTAGATCCGGTGGGCGCCGGTCAGCCGAACGGCGGCCACCGTTTTGCCGGAATACCGGGTGGTTCGGGCCACATGCGTTTCCAGGTCCACTTCGAGGCAGTCCATCAGCAGGGGCGCATCCAGTTGGGCGGCGACCCTCGGCAGGATGTCCCGCCCCTGGGGACTGGCGACCCCCAACAGGGTCTGAATCCCAAAGGCCGCCATGGCCTGGACCAGGGCGTCGGCCCAGAGATCCGGGTGCCAGTCGCCCGCGGCCGCGGTGATGCCGATGATCCGGTCCACCCCGTATTCGCCCAACGCCGTTTTGCATTCGGCCGGGTTCCGGTTCACCACCAGGGCGCAGAGGTCTCTACCTTCTTTTCTCGCCCCGGTGATCATTCCGAAGGCGGCCGGTTTGATCTCTTCGTCTTTGAATTCGATAAACAGTCCGATCTTTTCCATTGCGATTTCACCCCTTTCGTTTACACGACCTTGGCTTCGTCCCGAAGAATCCGGACCAGCTGATCCGCCACCGCATCGGCATCCCCGGTGAGTTCCTTGGGTTCCCGGGTTTCCACCGACGGGGTCAGTTCCAGAATCTCCACGGCTCCGGCCGGTTTTTCCACGGCGAGGGAGTTCAATGGAATCTGTTTGACCTCCTTTTTCCGGGCCTTCATGATATCGGGCAGGGTGGGATACCGGGGGGTGTTGAGCCCCCGCCCGGCCCCCAGCACACAGGGCAGGCCGAGTTTGAGCACATCCCGGGCCCCGGCCTCTTTTTCGCATTCCACCACCGCATGGGCGTCTTCAACCGTGATCTTGACCACGTTGACCGCCGCCGGCATCGAAAACAGCCGGGCCAGCCGGAACAGGGTCTGCATCCCCTCGGCATCGATCGATTCCTTGCCGCCGAGGATCAGAGACGGCTGGCCGTCGCCCTCGATGGCGGCCTTGAGGGCACGGGCCGTGACCAGGCTGTCGTGGTCTTGATCGGTGGTGATGAGGATGGACCGGTCGGCGCCCATGGCCATGGCCGAGCGCAGGGTGTTTTCGGCCGCGGGTTTGGCCAGGCAGACGGCGATGACCTCCACCCCGGGCAGCGCTTTTTTGAGCCGGGCCGCTTCGGTGACGGCGTGCTCGTCATAGGGGTTCAGCAAAAAGGTGATATTCTCATCGATCCGGTTTTGATCCTTGATGGTGATGGTGGCCGCCGAATCGGGCACGTGTTTGACACAGACGTATATTTTCATGACCTATCCCGTGAGTTCAATGGTTATTCTGCCCACCGCACCTGTGCGGCGGCAGATCCTGCCAGGCAACACCCAAAGCCGCCTATGAGCAGTCATCAGAGAGCCTTGAACTCACCGTTTTCAAAAGATCCGACTTGTCTTGTTTTTGTGACGGAATCGATCTCTTCGAGATAACCCGGATGTTCAATGCTCGCCTCATAGTATATCCTGGCCGAGGTCACCTGCTCAGCAAGATGACCCTGGGCCCGATCGCTTTCGAGCGCCTCAAAGACCTCGTCTGAGCCCATGGGAATCGATTGCGCAGATGGAGACGGCTCTACTCTTATCGTTTTGATTCCCTGGGACACGGCAACCGCATCTTCCATGCTGACTTTAGCGGAGAGGGCCTTGCCGATTTTCGCCCAGTACTCAAGCTGTTTGGCCTTTGATCGATTCTGATTTTTGGACTCGCGCTCCGCCTGAAGCGCCAGTTTCTCGTCGATTCTGACCGATACGGTGCCCATTTTTACCTCTTCTTATAAATCCGTTGGGGTATTGCCGCAATCGACCTCATTTTATCCTCGCCCCCAAATAAAAATTTCGACCAGGCAAACGCCTGGTCGAAATTTCCCGGGGGTGTATATTTCGGCTTAACGCCCTGGCGACTCCGGATCTTTGTTATGCATTCATACCGGATGGACATCGCCTGAGGTGGCGGCGCCCCCTATCCGTTGACGGAGAAGCTGGAGTTGTAATTGATCTCCCGTTTTCTGGAAAAGAACCCGACGTCCAGGGTGCGGCCGGTGTAGCGCATCTTGAACTGAAAGGGCTGCTTGTCGTGGTCGACCCCCTGTTTTTCACAGGCGTCGATCAG
>JAABSQ010000378.1 GCA_011390315.1 Desulfobacteraceae bacterium | reverse complement strand
CAGGTCGGCCATCATGGCCCCGACCACCGGGGCGTTCTTGTACTGGTTGCCGCTGGTGCCTATGGCCATGTAGAACCCGTCCAGGTCGGACTTGTCGTAGATCGGAATCCAGTCGTCGGAGACGTCGTAGAGATCGCAGACGCCCTTGGGCTGGTTCGGCACCTGAAGGCTGGGCACCCGGCGGGCCAGACGGTAGCACTGGGCCTTCCACTGCTCTTCCGAGAGCTGGTTGTCGTTGCCGTAGCCGCCGCGTCCGGCATAGAACTCATCCGGGTCCACATAGACCTTGGG
>JAABSQ010000377.1 GCA_011390315.1 Desulfobacteraceae bacterium | reverse complement strand
GAGCAGGAGCAGGAGCAGGAGCAGGAGCAGGAGCAGGAGCAGGAGCAGGAGCAGGAGCAGGAGCAGGAGCAGGAGCATGCCAGGGTGAATACCGCCGAGAAAAAAGCGTTAAACCGCTGGGCCGGGGCGAAAAAAAAGGCGAGGATCGCCCGGGAAGGTTCCGACAACCCTCGAACGAAGTGTTCCATCCCCAGAAGGGGCATGAGCTGATTGCTGACGAAAAAATAGAAAATAAATACCAGCACCAGCGGCGGCAGGTTGCGGATCATCTCCACATAGGTCCCCCCCACCAGGCGGTTGAAGACGCTTCGGCCCGAGCGAAAAAACCCCATCACCGTGCCGAAGGTCATGGCCAGCACGGTCGACCAGATGCTCAGGCGAATGGTGGTGAAAAACCCGTGCAGCAGGAGATTGGTTTTCCAGCTCTTCGAGACGGGGTCGTACCGAATCAGGTACTGGGGAATGACCCCCCAATCCCAGTTGTAATTGAGCCCCACCTTGATTCGATAAAACAGGTACAGAAAGGCTGAAAAAAGAATCAGCGCCAGACAGATGTCCAGCGCTGAAACCCGTTTTCCGGTCCGTCTCAAGGTCGGCTACTTTATCTTCGATTCCCAATCCTGGGTCCCGAACCAGTAGTCCTTGCGCTCTTTGAGCCACCCCTCGGCCTGAACCACCCGAATCCAGTTGTTGAAAAAATTGAGGGTGTCGTAATCGCTTTTCTTGACCGCAAAGCCGATGGGCTCCTTGGTAAAGGTATCCGCCAGGGGGAGAAAGGTCTTTTCGGGATTTTTGATGGCGTAAAAGGCCGGTGTCGGGGCCGATCCCACCACCGCGTGGGCGTTGCCGTTGAGCAGTTCCTGGTAGGCCTGGGATTCATCGTCGAACATCCGCAGTTTGGCTTCGGGCATGAATTTTTTCGTCGCTGAAGCCGCCGTGGAGCCGAGCCGAACCGCGATGGTCACCTTCGGATCATTGAAATCCTCCAGTGAATCGAAGCCGGCGGCCAGCTCCTTGTGGGCCACCATGGACATGCCGGTATAATCATAGGGGATGCTGAAGTTGACCTTGATGTTCCGGCCGGGTTGAACGCTCATTCCGCCGATGATGACGTCGAATTTGCCGGTCAGAAGCGCCGGAATGATGCCGGCCCATTTGGTCGGTACGAATTCCACTTTCACCCCCATATCCTCGGCCAGCCGTTTCGCCACATCGATTTCGAAACCGATCAGCTCACCGGTCTTGTCCTTCATGGCCCAGGGAACGAAGGTCGACATCCCTACGCGGAGGATGCCTCGCCGCATCACCTGTTCGAGTACGCTTTCTTCCACCAGCTTCTGTTGAATTTCTCCCGCACCGCCGATGGTTGCGAAAGATCCGCAGATCAGCATCAGCCCCACTGTTATTCCAATCCATTTTTTCACATCGAACCTCCTTCCTCTTTTTTTGTTCATGGTTTACTGATAGGTAATACATGTCCCTTTAGAAATCAACCCATCCGTTTGTTCAGCAGGTTGACCCCCAGGGAGAGGGGCACCGTAACCATGAGGTAGATGGCGGCGATAAGAAACCAGACCTCGAAGGTCAGGTAGGTCTCCGCAATGATGATCTGTCCCTGCATGGTCAGGTCATACACGGCGATGGTGCTGACCAGGGCGGAATCCTTGACCAGGGAGACGGCCTGGCTGGTGAGAGGCGGAATCACCCGGCGGACGGCCTGGGGCAGAATGATATGGCGGTAGGCTTGACGGGTGTTGAGACCGAGGCTGTAGGAGGCTTCCCATTGGCCCCGATGGATGGAGACGATGCCGGCCCGAAAGATTTCCGAGGCGTAGGCGCCCTCGAAAAGACTCAAGGCCAGAACCGCCGCGGTAAATCGATGAATGTCGAGGATGGGGGCCAGAACGAAATAGATAAAAAAAAGCTGTACCAGCAGCGGTGTGTTGCGGATCAGCTCCAGATAGACCCGGGCCAGGATTTTTCCTAAAAAGGATCCGGAGAGCCTGAGAAAGGCGGTTATCAGGCCGATGGTGAAGGCCAGAATCAGGCTGACGGCGGTGATCTGAAGGGTGACTTCGAGCCCCTGGAGCAGAGGGCCCGGAATGAATTCGCCGTCTTCGAAGGTGTAAAGATATCGGGTCATCCGGTACCACTGCCAGTTGTACCCGATACGTCCGCTGCCCCGAATCAGCAGCCAGACAACGGCCGCGATGAGCAGCAGAAATTTAAGAATATCCAGGAGGGGGATGCGTTTCAGACGTCGGAAAAGCGGATGCGGGATTCGTTTGTGGAAGGATAAAGGCATCAGCCGATCGGGATTTCAGTTGAGGCGCCCCGGGCCCTCGGTGACGGAGACGGCCGGGGATGCCGAAGAAGGCGCGCCGGGTGGGGGATTATCCCCGGGAACAGGAACGGGCCTCGGCCAGCACCGTCTGAATCCGGTCCAGCATTTTACACATCTCGATGCATTTGGGAAAATGCTTCCGATCTTCGCACTCTTTGCAGGGGCTCTTGATCAGGTTGCCGACTTCGAAATCGAATTTGTATTTGTAAACTGTCATGGGTGGTAGCGTCCGTTACACTCAAGAAT
>JAABSQ010000376.1 GCA_011390315.1 Desulfobacteraceae bacterium | reverse complement strand
TTGTATTTGTAAACCGTCATGGGTAGCGTCCATTACATTCAAGAATTTGGTCTTTCATAGTTAAATCCGTCAATGAAGAAATAGGGTACCACATTCACTATTTTGCAACAAGATTAAATGCGCAAAGCCGGCGTAAGCGTTTTTTCATAGACCCGAATGTATTTTTCCGCCGATTGTTTCCATGAGTAGTCCTCTTTCATGGCCCTTTCCATCATTTGTTTCCATTTGTCCGGCTGATCCCGAAAAGTCTCCACCGCCCGCCCTACCGCATCGAGAAATTGAAAGGCGTTGAAATCGGGGAAGGTGAATCCGTTTTCGCCGTTTCGAATGGTGTCGGCCAGCCCGCCGGTGAGGCGGACCACCGGAAGGGTGCCGTATCTGAGGCTGTAGATCTGATTCAGCCCGCAGGGCTCGAAATGGGAGGGCATCAGGAAAATATCGGACCCGGCTTCGATCTTGTGGGCCAGGCCGTTGTTGAACCCGAGATAAAGCCCCACCCGATCGGGAAAGGCCCGCCGCAGCCCTTCCAGAAAATCATGGTATCGGGGTTCGCCGGAGCCCAGCAAAAGGAGCTGGGTGTCCAGTTTCAGAATGCGCTGGGCGGTTTCGGCCAGAAGATCGATCCCCTTCTGTTGAACGAACCGGGCCACCATGCCGATGAGCGGCACCTCTTTTCGGTCCGGCAGGCCGTATTCGGCCCGCAGTTTGGATCGAATCGCCCGCTTGCCGGTGAGATCCTCTGCGGAATAGTGAATTCCGTAGGTATGGGGGTCGACTTCCGGACTCCACTCTTCATAATCGACGCCGTTGAGGATACCGTAGAGATCCGATTTGCGGTTCTCGAGCGAGCCCTGAAGGCCGTAACCGAATTCGGTTTCCCGAATCTCTCGGGCATAGGTTTCGCTGACGGTGGTGATCGCATCGGCGAAATGGATCGCGCTCTTGGTCAGGTTGATCGACCCGTAAAATTCGAAATCATAGGTATAACAGCTTTTGGGAAGCGACAGAATGGGCCAGTGGTCTTCCGGAAAACGGCCCTGATAGGAGATGTTGTGGATGGAGTAGACCGTCTTGGGGGCCGGGTCGAAAAAAGGGTCCTTCCGATACATCCGGTAAACCAGTTTCAGAACGGCCGGCAGGGCCGCGGTCTGCCAGTCATTGCAGTGGATGACGTCGGGCCGGAAATCGACGGCTCGGCAGGCCTCCAGGGCGGCCTTGCA
>JAABSQ010000375.1 GCA_011390315.1 Desulfobacteraceae bacterium | reverse complement strand
CAGACCCTGAACGCCCGATGCCGCAAGGCCGGCGAAAAGAAGTATCCAGATGAAGATTCTTTTCAGCAAAGATCTGTCCATATACACATTTTCCTTCATGGTCATTTCGCCCCGCTTTACCGGATCTCTACTGGCATCTCTATGCTGTTTTTTACTCGTACAGGATTATCGAAGAACGCATTATGCACCGTTTCTCCATCTTCGACAATACAATCCTCAGATATTTCCGAACTTCTGATATCCTGGCCCGCTTTGGCCCACACCCGGGTTTTTCGTGGGCAACCTTCAATTTGGTTGCTTTCCTCCCGTATGTTGGCTCCCGAAACGGTTCAGAATGTCCGGCACGAACCGCTCGGAGAAGCCTGAAATGAACCCCCAGACGATCGCCTTGGCATTGGCGGCCGGTCCCTCCGGGCCCCAGTAGGAGACGAATCCGTGGAAGTCGGTACAGGTCTTTTCCGGGGCGCAATGGAATTCCGGAAACAGATCCCCTTTCAAGAGATCTGCCGCAAACAGCAGATAAACAATCACGGCCCCGATCATACCCACCACGGCGGGAACCAGCGAGTAGGCGATCACATAGAAGTTCATCTTTCGAAACAGCCGCACGTATCCGCGTCGCGGGAATACGTCTTGAAAGCTATACAGGCGCCGAAGGCTGCTCACGAAGCCGCCGCCGGCTCCGGCTACAATCACGGCGACCATGATGGTCACGCCGCCTTCGCCGGTCATGTCGAAATAGAGCATGAGTATAAGAAATCCCAGGCCGAGGGCGATGGTGGAGATGAACAGCCACATCACCATCAGTCGATGGGCGTCCAAGGTATCCTGGTCGGGTTTTAAGGATTCGGTGAGGGGGCTGTTCGTATGTATGTTTTCCATGGCATACCTCCGGGATTTTTGTAACAAAGAAAGGAATTTCGGAGCCGGAAAAAAGGAATGAGCATCCGGCAAGGAAGGGTGGTTTTCGATTTGGCTTTAATCCTCAGATCGAATTCTAATTACTCTTTTGCTTTAAATCAATAGCAGTGAAGATGTACGCTCGAACCACTTTGATCAAAATCATCTTGCAAAAATCAAGGTAATTTACGATAAAGATCTGGAATCACACCCACCCAAAACAAAGGAGGAATTATGAAGCGATGCCTTACCGTGTTACTCGCCGCGGCCCTGATTTTCTCCGCCGGCGCCGCCCCGGCCGCCACTCCCGAAAACATGCTGGTGATGGCCTGGCAGTTCGACGACATCATCACCCTGGATCCGGCCGAGATTTTCGAATTTTCCGGCGCCGAATATGCCGGCAATGCCTATGACCGGCTGATCGGGTACGATGTCGACAACGTAGAGGATATCTACGGTCTGGCGGCTGAAAGCTGGACCGTCGGCGAGGACGGCAAAACCTACACCTTCAAGGTCCGCAAGGGGATGACATTCGCCTCGGGCAACCCGGTCACCGCAGAAGACGCGGCCTTTTCCCTTCAGCGGACGGTGATCCTCAACAAATCGCCCGGTTTCATTCTGACGCAGTTCGGGTTCACTCCGGAAAACGTGCGGGACAAGATCCGGGCCGTGGACGCCCACACCCTGGTCTTCGAAACCGACAAAGCCTACGCCCCGACCTTCGTCCTCTACTGTCTCACCTCCACGGTGGGATCGGTGGTGGACAAAAAAGAGGTGATGAAGCATGAGCAGGACGGCGACATGGGCCATGCCTGGCTGCGGACGAATTATGCCGGGTCGGGTCCGTTTGCGCTGAACACCTGGAAGGCCAGCGAACTCCTGATGCTCGACGCCAACCCCGACTATTGGGACGGCGCTCCCACCATGAAACGGGTGATCATCCGCCACATCCCCGAGCCGGCCACCCAACGTCTGCTTCTGGAAAAAGGGGACATCGACATCGCCCGGAATCTCGGCCCCGACCAGATTCAAGGGCTGGAGGGCAACCAGGATATCAAGATCCATTCCGCCCCCAAAGGCGGTCTTTTCTATCTCGGCCTCAACCAGAAGCACCCGGCCTTGAGCAAGCCCCGGGTTCGTCAGGCGTTCAAGTACCTGGTGGATTACCAGTCCATGGCCGACTCCATCCTCAACGGCGCCATGGTGGTGCACCAGGCCTTTCTGCCCAAGGGTTTTCTCGGCGCTCTGCTGGATCAACCATTCACCTATGATCCTGAAAAAGCCAAATCCCTGCTGGCCGAGGCCGGGTATCCCGACGGGCTGACCGTCTCCATGGACACCCGCAACAACTTTCCCACTATCGATATGGCCCAGGCCATTCAGTCGAGTTTCGCCAAGGGCGGGGTCAAGATCGAAATTCTGCCCATGGACGGCAAGCAGGCCCTGACCAAATACCGGGCCCGGAACCACGAGGTCTACATCGGCCGCTGGGGACCGGATTACCAGGACCCCCACACCAATGCCGACACCTTCGCCAGCAACCCGGACAATTCCGACGACGCCTCGGCCAAGCCTCTGGCCTGGCGCAATGCCTGGGATATTCCCGAGATGACGAAAAAGACCCGGGCGGCGGTGATGGAGCGGGACCCGGAAAAACGCGCCCGGATGTATCAGGAGCTCCAGAAGGAGCACCAGGAGCGATCCCCCTTCGTGATCATGTTCCAGGACATCGAGGTGGCGGCGGAGCGGAAGAATGTGGAAAACTTCATCCTCGGCCCCTCTTTCGACAGCAATTTCTACCGGTCCGTGACCAAGTAATTCACTGCCGTGTTCCACCGGTTGTACATCATCACGGGCGGCCGGACCTTCCGGGTTCTGATGAAATTTTTCGGGTTCCTGGTCTCGGTCGCCCTGACCTTTTTAGGACTTCTCTTCGTCACCTTTCTCATCGGACGGGTGGTGCCCATCGATCCGGTGCTGTCCGCCGTGGGGGACCGGGCCCCGGAGGCGGTCTATGAACAGGTCCGGCGGGAGTTGGGGCTTCATCTGCCGCTCTACCAGCAGTTCCGGATCTACATCACCCAGGTGTTCCAAGGGGATCTGGGGCGGTCGGTGCTCACGGCCAAGCCGGTGGCGGCGGACATCCTGCGGGTTTTTCCGGCGACCCTGGAGCTGGCCACCGTCGCCACCCTAATCGGGGTGATTTTCGGCGTGCCCATGGGGGTGACCGCCGCGGTCCATCAGGGGAAATGGCCCGACGGGGTTTTTCGGGTGGTGGGGCTGTTCGGATATTCGGTGCCGGTCTTCTGGCTGGGATTGATGGGGCTGGTGCTCTTCTACGGCAAACTCGACTGGGTGCCGGGGCCGGGACGGCTCGACGTCTTCTACGAGGGCATCCTCGATCCGGTCACCGGGGTGATCCTCATCGACAGCGCCCTGGCCGGGGAGTGGAATATTTTTAACAATGCTCTGTCCCACCTCATCCTGCCGGCCGCCATCCTCGGCTATTTCAGCCTCGCCTACATCAGCCGAATGACCCGCAGCTTCATGCTGGAGCAGCTCAATCAAGAATACATCACCACCGCCCGGGTCAAAGGCGTCGCCGAATGGCGGGTGATCTGGGTCCACGCCCTGGGCAACGTCTGGGTGCCTCTGGTGACGGTGATTGCACTCAGCTACGGCAGTCTTCTGGAAGGCTCGGTGCTGACGGAAACCGTGTTTGCCTGGCCGGGACTGGGGTTTTACTTGACCAAATCCCTGCTCAGTGCCGATATGAATGCGGTGCTTGGGGCGACCCTGGTGGTGGGCAGCGTCTTCATCGGGATCAATCTGCTGTCGGATGCGGTGTATCGGCTGTTGGATCCGCGGGCGCGGTAAGTCACCAAGATGTGAGCTTTAATCCTGGTACCGCCTGGAAATGGGCATCC
>JAABSQ010000374.1 GCA_011390315.1 Desulfobacteraceae bacterium | reverse complement strand
ATGGAGCCGTTGAACCGGCTGGGGAAATCCCCTTTGTAGGTGTCGTATCCGGCAAAATAAGAGTTCATGATGCCGGTGCCCTTGGTGTCGGTGAGAAACTCGTCCCGGTACCCGATCAGCCCGCGGGAAGGGATGTTGAACTCCACCCGGACCCGGCCGGTGCCCCGGTTGACCAGGTTGGCCATCTGGGCCTTGCGGATGGAAAGCTTTTCGGTCACGATCCCGATGAAATTCTCATCACAGTCGATCAGCAGGTGCTCCATGGGTTCGAGCTTCTGCCCGTCCTTTTCCTTGAAGATCACCTCGGGCCGGCCCACACCCAGCTCGAATCCTTCCCGGCGCATGGTTTCGATCAGGATGGCCATCTGAAACTCGCCCCGGCCTTTGACCAGAAAGACCTCCCGGTTGTCGGTCTCCTCCACCTGAACCGCCACGTTCCGCAAGGTCTCCTTGTAGAGCCGTTCGCGGATCTTGGAGGACTGGACGAGCTTTCCCTCCCTGCCGGCAAAGGGGGAGGTGTTGATGGTGAATTTCATGGACACGGTGGGCTCATCCACCCGAATCCGCTTCATGGGGATGGGGTTTTCCCGGTTGCAGATGGTGTCCCCGATCTCCACATCCTCGATGCCGGAGAGTACGATGACATCCCCGGGTTCGGCCTCCTGCACTTCGGTGAGCTTCATCCCTTCATACAGCTGAAGCGAGGAAACCTTCAGGGGGATCTTGCGCTCATTTCGGCCCAGGCAGACCATGCTGTCATTGGACCGGGCCCGGCCGTTGGAAATTTTCCCGATGGCCAGCCGCCCCAGATAGTCGGAATAGCTCAGGTCGGTCACCCGCATCTGAAAAGGCGCCGCCGGGTCATGGACCGGCGGGGGGATTTCTTTTAAAATGAGATCGAAGAGCGGATCGAGATTGACGCCTTTTTCACCAAGTTTGTTGAAGGCCACTCCGTCCCGGCCGATGGCATACAGATACGGGAAATCGAGCTGGTCTTCGTGGGCGTCCAGATCGATGAAAAGATCGTAGATTTCATCCAGCACCTCCTCGGGACGGGCATCCTTGCGGTCGATCTTGTTGATCACCACGATCACCTTGAGACCGGCCTCGAAGGTCTTTTTGAGCACGAACCGGGTCTGGGGAAGGGGCCCTTCGGAGGCATCCACCAGAAGCAGGGCCCCGTCGGCCATGGAGAGGGCCCGCTCCACCTCGCCGCCGAAATCGGCATGGCCGGGGGTGTCGATGATGTTGATCTTGACCCCCTTGCAGACCACCGAGCAGTTTTTCGCGGCAATGGTGATGCCCCGCTCCCGCTCCAGGTCCATGGTGTCCATCATCCGGTCGTTCAGCTCCTGCCCTTCCCGGAACAGCCCGCTCTGGGTGAACATGGCATCCACCAAGGTGGTCTTGCCGTGGTCGACGTGGGCGATGATTGCGATGTTTCTTAAATTATCATTGGGTATCAGATTGCTCATGGATCTCACTTTGGTACAATGTGAATGATTGGATTCATTAACCAGCGGGAGAACATAACCATTTGATCGGGGTTTACAAGGGCACCGCCCCCTTTCCGCCTTCCTGGCGGTAAATACCGAGTCAAAAGGTCGTTGCATATTCGACGAGGGTCGATTCCACGGCCGGTGGTTTGTTCGGAAGTCTCCACTCCGGGTGGATCGGATGGGGGATGGCCTCATGGGAAACCGTGATAATTCCGCTTGCGTATCCCTACAACCTGGGTTGTGATTACAATCTGGGTTGTAATTATCAGTATGTTAAATAAATTAAAGTGTATAAGTTGCTTATTCGTTTGACTTTCATAAATTGGTTGTACCCTTCCTGACAGATGGGGATATGCTTAAAATTCAAATAATGAATGAAAATCAGAAATGTTATGCGTTCATTAATTTTGTGGCATGTTACTTGCGTTGAATTTTATTCAACCGGTTGTTGTAGCAGAGTAAGGTTATTGTAGAATAGAATAGGTCAAGTTCCGAAACGGCCTGCATTTTATCCAATTTATCACATAACAAGGATGATGAACTCGTAAAAAGTGGTTCAGAAGATTTTTGACTCCCTGTATTTTCCATATACAAGAAAACGATATCGGGTGGTTAAAAACTCGGCTTTGTACTTTTCTACGAAATTATCATGGACGGTGAGGTATTATGGAGAAAGTGAAAAACAAAGGTTGGAGCGTCACCATGGCAGGTCTGGGCATCAATCTCGCCTTGGGTATCCTGTATACCTGGAGCATTTTCAAGGTGGCCATCAAGGAATCGATCGTGTCCGGCGACGGCGTGTTCACATGGGACCTGGCCTACCTGAACGATCCGTATGCCGTTTGCTGTCTGGTCTTTGCCTTTACCATGATTACGGCGGGGCGCTTACAGGACAAGGTGAGCCCGAGAATCACCGCCATTTTCGGCGGCATTCTGGCCGGCGTCGGGCTGGTGGTCACGTCTCAGTCGACTCTTCTGGCCAATTGGATTCTCGGTTTCGGCGTACTCACCGGCATGGGACTCGGTTTCGGTTATGCATCCGCCACGCCGCCCGCCATAAAATGGTTTCCGGCTTCCAAAACAGGCCTGATCGCCGGCCTCGTGGTGGCGGGCTTCGGACTGGCATCGGTCTATATCGCGCCGCTGGCCGATTACCTGATCCGGAATTACGGCTTGAGCCAGTCGATGATGATTTTCGGCGTCTCCTTTCTCTTCGTGGTCAGCTTTCTGGCCCTGTTTCTGCAGAACCCGCCCGAAGGGTATGTCCCCGAAGAAACGGCCCCTAAAAAAGGAAGCCCGGCAAGGAAGGCCGTTAAAATCGAGGAGTATTCTCCAACCGCCATGCTGCAGACACCTACCTTCTATAAATTGTGGTTCATGTATTTCGTCGGCTCCGGCGCCGGATTGATCATCATCGGTTCGGTGGCTGAAATGGCCAAAATGAGCCTGGGCCACCTGGCATGGATCGTCGTGGCGCTGATGGCGATCGGGAACGCCGGCGGACGAATTGTGGCAGGGATCATTTCCGACAAAATCGGACGGACCCGAACCATCCTGATCATGATGGCCTTTCAGGGCCTGGTGATCAGCTCTCTGCTGTTCATCAAGGAAAGTCATGCAGTGCTGCTATTGATGGCCGCCACCCTGATCGGGTTCAACTACGGCACCAACCTGTCCCTTTTTCCCTCGGTAACCAAGGATTATTTCGGTCTGAAAAATTTCGGCGTCAACTACGGGCTCCTGTTCACAGCCTGGGGGGTCGGCGGGTTCATCTTCCCGAGAGCCGCCCAGATGATCGTCGCCGGAACCGGAACCTCCGAAGTGGCTTATTTGATGGCCGCATTCTTTCTGTTTCTCAGCGCTGGAATGGCCCTGATCACCCGGCCTCCCCAAACCCTCCGCGAGAGAGCCACGGTCATTACACATTTAGAGCCCGGAAAGATCTACTCCGGTCACTTCGTGTACATGCCCAAGCTGAAGGCGATGAACCATTCAGACAGCGAAGGCGAAGGGAAAGAAGGCAGCGGAGAGATAGTGACGATCGACAAGAGAGTCGCCGGCATAAAGGCCAGTTGATATTTCCCCTTTTTGAAAAATTGGAGTGTGCGGTTTCGACAGGAAACCGCACCTCCGCCCTCCCCGGGTTCCACGCCTCTCCCTGAAAGCTTTTGAAGAACATCCCTTCCTCCGCCGAGTCGAAAAGCGTGTCTGTCAGCGGCGCCGCCTTCCGAACTGAATCTCAGTAAGCAGCTCCGGATTTATCCGGCCCACGGGTGTAAACTGCCGGTGCGGCTGTCCGAACTGCAGTTTATGACGATGATCAGGCCTCCCTCCCTCATCGGA
>JAABSQ010000373.1 GCA_011390315.1 Desulfobacteraceae bacterium | reverse complement strand
CCCTGTCAGGAGGTGGTCATGACCGGAGACCGGGTCGATCTCACCCGGCTGCCGGTGCTCCAGTGCTGGCCCCACGACGCCGGCCCCTTCATCACCCTGCCCCTGGTGGTGACCCGCAGCCTGAAAACCGGAAAGCGGAATGTGGGCATGTACCGGCTTCAGGTATTCGACAAAAACACCACCGGCATGCACTGGCACATTCATAAAGACGGCTCCCACTATTTCAACGAATACCGGGAGGCCGGCAAGCGGATGCCGGTGGCGGTGGCAATCGGCGCGGACCCGGCCACGGTCTACGCGGCCACCGCCCCTCTGCCCCGAGGGGTGGATGAAATGATGCTGGCCGGTTTTCTTCGAAAAAAGCCGGTGGTCATGGCCAAATGCGTGACGGTGGATCTGGAGGCGCCGGCCGAGGCCGAGTTCGTGCTGGAAGGCTATGTCGATCCGGAAGAACTGCGGCGGGAAGGCCCTTTCGGGGACCACACCGGCTACTATTCCCTGGCAGACGATTACCCGGTCTTTCACGTCACCGCCGTCACCCACCGAAAAAACCCGGTCTACAACGCCACTCTGGTGGGGCGGCCGCCCATGGAAGACTGCTACATGGCCAAAGCCACCGAGCGAATCTTTCTGCCCATGCTTCAGACGGTGATTCCGGAAATTCGGGACTATTGGTTCCCCTGGGAGGGGGTGTTCCATAATATCGTGGTCGTCTCCCTGCATAAAGAATACCCCGGCCATGCCCAGAAGATCATGAGCGGCTTATGGGGCCAGGGGCAGATGAGTTTCTGCAAAGCCATCACAGTGGTGGACCGGCACATCGATCCCGGTGATCCGAAGACGGTGCTTCGGGAACTGGTCTCCAACCTGGACCTCGAATCGGACATCACCCTCAGCAAGGGGATTCTGGATGTTCTGGACCACTCCTCGCCCTTTCCCAACTTCGGAAACAAGATCGGCATCGATCTCACCACCCGGTTTGCCGGAGAACCCCCGCGGAAAAACAGACAATCCCTCAAAACCGCGCCTTCCACCGAGGATCTGGAAAGGATTATCGCCGCTCAGCCGGACGGCGCCACCGGATTTCGATATCTATTTCCAGAACTGTCCTCCCGGGAAGACACCGCCAACCGGGTGCTGGCCCTCACGGTGGAAAAATCCGAGGGCCGGGGCGGAAAAGATTTCGCAAAGGCCCTGTTCGACCTGACGGAGCTGGAGATGTTCAACATCTTCATCCTCTTCGACCGGGACATCGATCTGAAGGACGGTTCATTGATGCTGTGGAAGGTCTTCAACAATGTCGACCCGGGTCGGGATATCCATCTTAGAGAAGGGCGGGCGGTGATCGATGCCTGCAAAAAAGGCCCCATGGACGGCCATGACCGGGAATGGCCCGAAGAATTGACTTTCGATGTATGAGGATGGAGCCAAACACTCCCGAGGGGGTGGATCGTTCGAAAGGGAAGGGGAAAGAGATGGTTGTGCACCCCCTCTCGAATACGACCCATCCGCGATGTCACGGACTGAACGGGATCGATCCGCGACACAGACGGGTTCACTTATTGCTGCTTCCTTCCGGACCTGACAAGGTTCGTGATCGTCTGTTGCGCGGCGGCCGTTCAGAATGACACCGCTTCAGGGCGATATCCTCAAGGGGGAATTCAGCCCCGCATAAGCGGATTTCGGGTGCAGGGCACCGCTAGCTCCCCGCCTAGCACAACCAAACATCTATTATAAGCGATTATATTTGTTTTTCAAGGGAAAAAATCGAATTATTTATGTCCTCATCCCGAAATCCCATCAGCCGGCGGCTTCGGCACAAAGTCATCCGCACCGTTCATCGACACCGGATGTTCGATCCCGGCGACCGAGTCCTCTGCGGGGTATCGGGAGGACCCGATTCCGTGGCCCTGGTGCATGTCCTTCACCGGCTGGCGCCCCATTTTTCCATTCACCTGGGGATCGCCCATCTGAATCACCGGCTGCGGGGAAAAAACGCCGAAGCAGACGCCCTGTTTGTGAAGGATCTTGCCCGGACATTGAATATCGCTTTTCATTCCACGGCCGAAGATGTGGCGGCACAGCGGCGCGACCTTCGACTTTCGACGGAAGAGGCGGCCCGCCGGGTGCGCTATGATTTTTTCGACCGAATCTGCAAAGAGCACCATTATAACAGGACCGCCCTGGGCCATCAGGCCGACGACAATGCCGAACAGGTCCTGATGGGTCTACTGCGGGGGAGCGGCAAAACCGGGCTTTCGGGGATCGCCCCGGTCCGGGAGAATCGATATGTGCGGCCCCTGATCAGGCTCACCCGATGCGAAATCATCGCGTATTTGGCAGCCGAGGGCCTGGCCTGCCGGACCGATGAGACCAACACCGACACCCGCTTCCTGCGAAACCGGGTCCGTCATGAACTGATCCCATTACTGAGCCGGGACTACAATCCGAACATGTCACGCAATCTGAACCGAATGGCGGACCTTTTTCGGGAGGAAGAAGCATGGATCGAAGACATCATTACGCCCTTGTTTCAGGAATGCCTGCTTCGAGAAAAAAAAAGGGAGATTCATTTGTCGGTCTCGACCCTGCAAGCCCTGCCGGCGGCCCCCCGAAGGCGGGTCATTCGAAAAGCCATTGAGCGGATCAAAGGGAATTTGCGACGAATTACCTTTACCCACATTGAAGATGCCTGCCATATTCTGGGCCGGCCGACCGGCCGCCGATTGAATCTGCCCGGCGGAATTCGGATCGCCACCTCCGGCGAAGCGCTTCGAATTACCGGGAATCCCGAATCTTTTCGGCCGGAAGCTCCGGTCGTAAACACACCGGATTTCCGCCGGGAACTTCCAGGGGTGGGAACCTATGCGCTTCCGGAATCCGATCTCAGACTCCGATTGTCCCTGTTGCCGGAGAATATGCAACCGAATTTCGAGAATGCTGGACAATTTACCGCTTTTTTTGATATGGGCAGGATTGGGTTCCCGCTGTATGTGCGGAACATTCGTCCCGGGGACCGGTTCAGGCCCCTGGGGATGACCGGCTCCCGAAAGCTCGGCAAATGGTTTATCGATCACAAGATCCCGGCGGGAGAACGCACCCGGTTTCCCCTCCTGCTGTGGGAAGGAAACATTCTCTGGGTGATGGGCCATCGGACCGACGCGTTCGCCAAGGTGACCGTTGAAACCCAAAGCGTACTGAAAGCGGAACTTTTCCTTGCCTAAACGGCAAGAATGGTTAAAATATATCCTTGTGCTTCTTTTAATTTATTCAGGAGGTAATCTTTCTTGAACCCTTTTTATAAAAACCTGGCATTATGGCTGGTCATCACCCTGATGATGATCATGCTGTACAACCTTTTCAATCAGCAGAATCTGGCGGACACCAGCGTCAGTTATACCGAATTTCTGAACATGGTCGATGCCGGCGAGATTTCCGAGGTCACCATTCAGGGCCAAGAATTGATCGTCCACGACCGGAATCACAAGCGGTTCAAGGTGTTTGCCCCTGACGACGCCGATCTGGTGCGGCGGCTGGAACAAAAAGGCATCATCATTCGGGCCAAACCGCCGGCGGAATCCCCCTGGTATATGTCTCTGCTGGTCTCCTGGTTTCCCATGATGGTGCTGATCGGGGTCTGGATCTTTTTCATGCGCCAGATGCAGTCCGGAGGCGGCAAGGCCATGTCTTTCGGCAAGAGCCGGGCCCGGCTCCTGTCGGACCAGTCCGAAAAGGTAACCTTCGATGACGTGGCCGGGATCGACGAAGCCAAAGAGGAACTGTGGGAAATCGTTGAATTTCTCAAAGACCCCAAGAAATTCACCCGCCTGGGCGGGAGAATCCCCAAAGGAGTG